>JAQUQF010000264.1 GCA_028749105.1 Acidobacteriota bacterium
AGGCGTTCCGGTTGCAGTACGACTTGACCTTGACGTGATAGATAACCTCGTTGGCCCGGCGCTCGTTGGAGAACGTGCCCAGGCGCTCCTCGACCAGTTTCTTGATTACGATTTGGCCACCCTGCTGGTATATTCCGTCGCGGTATACGAGTATCTCGTCAGTGTCTTCGAAGGTGGCAAACTTATCCGTTTTCATAATCTCTTCGGCGAGCACGACGCAGTTGACCTTGACCTCTTTGCCCTTCTTGCCGACGCTGATGCTATCGGTGCGCGCCTTGGCCATGTCCTGCGCTGCCAGATGGGCTGCCATGCCGGCAGGCGAGGCGACGCCCAGGCCGACTGCCCAGCAGTCTTCCGGGCAGCCGTCGAAGAAGCCCTTGACCGTCAGGCAGGTGTGGGGCCCGACCTCTTTCTTGTCCGTGGCCTTCAGGCAGTCGTTGATCTTCTTGTCCGTCTCCCGCTCCGTATACTTCGGATAGGCGGCGGAGAGGTCGTGAACCTTGCGGCGCCCAGGTTCGCCGAAAGGCAAGAGCTGTCGCATCATGCCCCACCAGTGGGGCTCTGACAAAGTCGTGGCATGATCGCGGCAATGCTGGATAAAGGTACACTTTTCACAAAGGATACCAACAGCCAGGTCCTGGAACTCTTCTGAATGCTCCCAGTCCCGTTTCTTCTTGGCAGCCGCCTCTTCGGATTCGGTCGGCATCGGGCAGAACTCAGCGATGATCTCGTCTATAACCTCCGAGGTTATCGGGTCCTGCGCATCGAGGGTGTCAAGGCCGTGGTTTGGCAGCTCGTCGGCCACCAGCTTTCCATTGACTTCTTTGGAGAAGTTCTCGCTGATGAACGTCGTGCGCTGGCCAGTTTTCTTGTGGATGCCCCAGGGCAGCTTGACCGCGTTCCCGGCTCCGGCACCGGACTTCTGCTTTGGATTGACCTCTATCCAGTTGTACTTGCCAAGCTCGCTGGCGCCAGGGTCGCCCAAGTCTTCTGCGGCCTGTTTGACTATGAAGTTGAGTAGCCAGTTGACCTTGGCGGCATGAATGCGCGCCTTGAAGACCACCCACAGATGGTAGCCCTTGCTACCGGAGGCCTCGATGTAGCTCGGCAGGCCTGTCTGTTTCAGGTAGTTCTTTATCCACAGCATGCGCTCTTTGGCAGCCGCCGTCTTGGAATCGAAGTCGATCATGCCAAAGCCTACCGTGTGGTCTTCCGCCACGGTATAGATAGCAATGGTCCGGAGCCCGGAGACGTGGGCTTCCATCGCCTCCGGGCTTAGTGCTGGCAGCTCAAGATGGGCATTAGTCAGGTAATGCCCATCAGGCTGTTGAACAACGTAGATAGCGGTCTTGCCCAAGAACCAACGCCATAGGGCTTCAGCGCGTGGGTCCACACCGGCCTCCTAGAACGACAATTCGGATTCGCTGGGAGCAGCTCCCGCCTTGGCTTTGGCATCATCCAACGCCTTATTTGCGGCATCGAATAAAGCCTGATCGGTAGCCTGGCACAACTTACTCCAGTTGGCGACTATTGTGACGAACTGCTGTTTGTCGAAACCCATAGCCTTGGCCTTGGCTTTGAGGGCGTCGAATTGCGCGCTGAACGCTGGAGTAGCTGACGCTGGCGGAGCCTTTGCTTCCGCTGGAGGTGTGGAGACTGGCGCTGTCGCTGGCGTTGAGGCCGGCGCGGGTTCTTCTTTGGCTTTGGCTGGACGCCCACGTTTCTTCTCTGGCTCGGCTGTTGCCGGAGCAGACTTCGCCTTGTCGGCTACCAGGGCCGCCATGAAACCGGAGAAAGTGAAAGTATCCGTGGCGAAGCGTGAATCGAGGGCCTTCGGGATCACTCGCAGGACGCCGTCGAGGCCATAGCCCATTTCCAGAGCATGCTGTAGGAATTGGCGCCACAATTCGCTGGGCACGGGTTCCACCGGAGCTACGGAAACCACTGGAGCCTCTTCAACCTGTTCGCCGTAAAGGTCGTCAGGTGCGGAATCGGTATCAGCTTCCAGAAGAAATGTGCGCGGTGCCGGCAGGCTGCGCGTCTTCGAGAGTATCTCGACAAGGCTTTCCGTGATGTTGAAGTCGAGGACGTAGACGGTCTTCTTGCGGCCTCCTGGTGTCACTTCCTTCGCCTGGCGCGTCATGACAATCGGAATATCGGTGCAACGTCCGGTTACAGACTTCATGAAGCGGGCGAAGTTGTTGACCGCGACCATGTTGTGGAAGGAGCTGGTATTGATCTGCCAGACGCCGAAGCCGGGTATGTCCGGCAATGCCACCATCAGGTGCATGCAGTTGCGGCATCGCTGTGAAAGAAACTCCGGGCATTCGTCGCCGTCGCAGACGCCGCCCTCGACGATGACCCATTCCTTGGTTTCGCTATTGGCGAAGTCTCCGGTAGCTTTGTCGATACGCTTTCGCAGAATCTGGCTGCCGGTGCCGATGCACGTCCAGCCCATCGAAGCTGAGTAGCGTTTCTTGTACTGCTGCGCGAAGTCTTCCAGCCTGTTTGAGGGGAACATGACGACAAGCCGTGTCGGCTTATCACCGTATTTGTCCTTGATAGGGCCGCATCCGTCTTCGTCGCGCAGTTCGAAGTAGGGTGTAGCCTGGCCGGGGCCTTTGCCTTTGGGCAATCCCAATCGGATATGCCCGAGCCTGGGTATCCTGATTCTGTCTGATATTCCTTCGATTGGACTCACGCCTGCTTAACCTCCTGGGTATTATTTTCTTCAGCCTGCGAGGCTGGCATAACGCGTTCTTCTCCGGGGGCCAGGAATGCAATGCTGATCTTGTCGCCAATATCCATAAGTACGTACTCGATGGGGCCGACGCAATCTTCTACGGCCTTCAGCCAGTCCGTAGGAATTACGATGGCGCGCGAATTGCCAACTTTGATGAGCTTACGCTTTAGTGGCATTTGGGGGCCCCCTTCGTAGTAACGGGTAGAAGAATAACATTGTTATAACAGAAGGTAAAGGCCCGAGGTTACATAAGCGGGGTTATTTCTTTCGGTTCATGAGGTAGGAGCCGCCCAGATATACGGCAGCGAGAATGCCGACGCCGACCGCGGCATAGGTCATGAGCTTTTTCATATCCGTGCCCTCGCCCGGGCTGGTGGCGCCGCTGTTGACTTCGAAGGTAGTGTAGCCGATAGCGCCGGAGTTTGGTTGTACCTTCAGGGTGTAGATGCCCTGTATATGCGGGGTAAGCACTCCATCATAGCGTGATGTTTTGGTGAACAGGGCTACCGGAGCCTCGACGGGTCCGAAGACGACATGGCCGGCGCTGTCGAGTATAGTGAAGGCGCAGGAAGTGCTGTTGTTCCCGCAATCGGTAGCGTACAGGGTCACCTGCACGTCAGGCTT
>JAQUQF010000265.1 GCA_028749105.1 Acidobacteriota bacterium
CTCCAGCTCGTCGAGCAGGGAATAGATGCGCTTGTTCAGCAGCGGCTCGCCCAAGACGTTGAGCATGACCGGCGCGCGGATTTCCAGGTCGCGGACCTGCGCCAGAAAGCTCTTCAGGCTGGCCTCTGCGAGATGCTCTTTCTGCCGGCGCAGGATATCGGAAGGGCAGAAGGCGCAGTGCATGTTGCAGGCGGAGGTGAGCTCGACAAAGAGGGTGCGGGGCGGGTCGGGGGCGGCCGCTCCTTCTGCGCCCGGCGCGGGCATGACTGGATTCACCATAGTCCGATTCTATGGATGCCTGACGGTAAAGTCAATGAACGTTCTTTTCGCCATCCCCTGTCATCCCCAGCCGGCATCAAGCAGGCCAATCATCTCCAAACGCCTGCCGGGCATTACGATGCGCAGCAGGTCGGCGACCGACCCGGCGGTGATTTTTCAGACCAGGAAGAGCAAGACCACACCCAACAGGGCGACCAGCGTGCCGCCGATCGCCCGCGCCGTGACCTCTTCCTTGAAAAGGAAATGGGAGACCGGCAGCAGGAGCACGGGGGTGAGCGACATCAGCGCCGAGGCGACGCCGATATGAGCATGGGCGATGGCCACCAGCGACAAGATGACTCCCAGGACAGGTCCGGTCAGCGAACCGGCGGTGATCTCCAGCAGCGCCTTCCTGTCCTTCATGACGGCCAGGCGGCGGCGGAGCGTCCCCCGCAACAGGCCGGCCAGGGCCAGGATGACGGCCGCGACGCTGACGCGGACGAGGGTGGCGGAGACGGCCGAGTAGCCGCCGGCCAATCCCAGGCGCGAGAAGAGCAGCCCGATCGCCTGGCCCGCCGCCCCGCCGACGGCCAGCCATATCCCCTGGCCATAGCGCCGTTCCGGCGGCGCCGCGGGTGCGCCGTCTTCGCCGCCGCCCTCGGCCACCACCCAGGCGATGCCGCCGATGATCAGCAGGATGGCCGCGATCTCCAGGGTTTGCAGCGTTTCACCCAGGAACGCCCAGGCCAGCGCCGCGCCGAACACCGGCACCAGCAGTGCCAGCAGCATGGCCAGCCGCGGGCCGATCAGCAGGAAGGACTCGAAGAGCATGGCATCGCCGACGACGAAGCCGATCACCCCTGAGACGCCCAGGTAGAGGAGACGGACCGGCTCGATGGCGAAGGGGAACGGCGCGGCATAGAGCAGCCAGTGGACCAGCAGCAGGGCCGGGACGGCGATCCACAGGCGCATGGCGTTGACGGTGGCCGACCCCACCCGGCGGCCGGCCAGGGTGAAGACCACCGAGTTGAACGACCAGCAGAACGCGGTGAGCAGCGCCGCGACCTCGCCCAGCATGCCCGTCATGAAAGCGCACCTCGAAAAGACGATTTACGAAGCGGCATTATAGCAGGATTCACCGGCGCGGGTAAGGCCCGGGATGCTAGCGGCGGTTTTCCCGGAACGCGCCGGCGAGATCGACGACGCAGGTCCAGCCGTAGAGCGGATGGGGGCCGAAAGCGACACCGGCGAGCGAGAAGCGGTGATCGAAGATCGCCCGGCGGTGGCCGCGTCCGGGGACGCCGTCGTCGACGATCAGCATCGCCACGATGGCCTGCGCCCGGTCGCGCCCGTAGGCGATGACCTCACCCGCTGCCGCGCGATCGGCCTGGGAAAGGAAATGGGGCGGCGTCAGCCGGCCGTAGCGGCCCATGCGCCGCGGCGGATCGCTGCCGTCGCTCGCCACATGGCCCGTGCCGCCGCGCAGCGCCTGGTCCAGCACCAGGTCGCGAGCGGCCAGCGCCAGGCCGCGCGATCCCGCCAGCACCGGCACGGCTCGGGCTTCCTGCAGGAAGGCGATCGCCTCGTCCACGGCCGCGACCCCCTCCTGGGTGAGGTAGTTCACCCCATCGTCGACGAACGTAAAGCGGTCGCGGAACGAGCTCCGCAGCCAACGCAGTTCCTCGGCGTATCCCCGGGGATCGCTGCGGACGCGGTTGATCTCGGCCAGCACCTCGTCCTCGAGCCGGGAATGAAACGAGCCCGACGCCGGCTCCCGCGCCGCCGGCAGGAACAAGGTCCAGAGCAGGACGGCGGTGGTCAGCAGCACCACCGGCCCCGGCTCCAGCAACAGGAACGCCCGGCGCAGCGGCAGCTTTTCCATCATGGTTTTCCTGTGGATCGATTCCATGGGAGGATCATACGCGCCGGCGAGTGATTTTTCAAAGCCCGCGGGTCGCCCGCCGCTGTTCTCGTTTAGGCACCACAGCAAAGCCGCTCGGTCTCATAATGGTTTGTCAGGAAGTCCCTCATCCCGCCGTTTCTGCGAGCGCACGGTCTGCCGGTCGGGAATGGTATTGCGCAGGGTTGTTTTCTTGACCACCTCGAGGCCGCTGATATGATCCAGCACCGATATGGAAAACGCATATTTTTTCCCCCGCGGCAGGCGCAATTCCACCGGGATCAGCACGTCCGAATCGGTCAAGGTGAATTCGCGCGAGTTTTCCACTTTGAGCGATCCAGCGCCTCTGGCGGACACACGCACCAGCACCCGGCCCTGCAGGCGCCCCCCCTCCAGGAGGAGGGCGTAGCCGCTCAGGTTGAAGGTGAGCGTGGAGTCGCTGACACTGGCATTGGCAATTTTCAGATCACGGGGGTCCTGGGGATCGATGTGCCGGCTGGAGACCACATCGAGGCCCTTGTCCAGGCAGGTCAGTTCGATCTTCCTTTTCTTGCGGCTGTTCTCCGGAGCAAAGGAGATGACGTAGCAAATGTCCTCCTTGTCAGCCGCCTGGCTCAGCGCCCGGGCCAGGTTGTTGTCGGCGATCATGGCGCCGCCGGTGATGCTGCTGATCTTCTGGAAGCATTCGTCGCGGTTGGAATAAACGGTCTTTTGCAGGTAATAAGGGGAGCGGCCCTGGTCCTCCAGTGTGCCGGAGCCGAGGCGGATCAGGCTGACCGTGGCATCGGCGGCAATGAAGGCCGAGCGCACCTTGTCGTTGAAGGCGTCGACCTCGACCCTGGCCTTTTTTTTCATCTCCTCGAGCTTGTTGCTGAAGGCGGGAATCTGTCCGTTCTCGTCGAACTCGGGAAAGACCTCGTCCTGAAGAAAGATCAGCAGCCATTTTTCCAGCCGGATGGATTTCAGTGATTCGGCCAGGAGGGTCAGGCTGACCGGGTCGAGCTTCAGGAATTTCATGTGGAATTCCATCCAGCTGTTGGTGATTTGCGCCTGCAGCATATTGCGGGCGGACGTCTCGTCTTCATTCGGACCGCGGTTTACATAGCGACTGATCGCGTCATCGATCTGGTCATACAACTGGGCGCGCGCAATGTTGTCCTGCTCGATGCCTTGCTTCAGTTCG
>JAQUQF010000266.1 GCA_028749105.1 Acidobacteriota bacterium
CTTGATCCTTTCCTCATGCTGGATGATTTCAGCTCCGGAAACCCCGCGGATTATGTCGCGGGTTTCCCCTGGCACCCGCACCGCGGCATCGAAACCATCACCTACGTGCTGCAGGGGGAGATCGACCAGGGCGACAGCATGGGCAACCGCGGCGTGATCGGGCCCGGCGACGTGCAGTGGATGACGGCCGGATCGGGAATCGTCCACCAGGAGATGCCGCGCGAGAGCCGCAAGACCGGCCTGCAGGGGTTCCAGTTGTGGGCCAACCTCCCGGCCGCGGAAAAGATGATGGCTCCTCGCTACCGCGGCATTGAGGCCCGGCAGATCCCGCTGGTCGAACTCCCTGACGGCGTCAAGGTGCGGGTCGTCTGCGGCAGGGTCGCTGGTGTGCAGGGGCCGGTTCGCGAGATCCGCATCGATCCGGAATACCTGGATGTCGAGGTCCCTGCCGGGGCCCTGTTCCGCCACAAACTGCCGCCGGGCTACACCGTCTTCGCCTATGTGTTCGCCGGGGAAGGTTACTTCGATCCCGGGAAGAAAAAGCCGGCCGGGGCGGGAAGCCTGGTGATCTTTTCCGACGGCGACGCCGTGGCGATGACCGCCGGGGGCGAGGGGGCTCGCTTCCTGCTTATCTCGGGCAAGCCGCTGCGCGAGCCGGTCGCTTGGCGCGGCCCCATTGTCATGAACACGGAGGCCGAGCTGCGGGTCGCTTTCGCCGAATATGCGGATGGCACATTCTTGAAGCACAAAGCCGTGCTGGACTGATCCCGCATGAAGGAAACGCTGCGAACGCTGGTGGGCAAGGATGTGGTGGTCGATACCCGCTCGCCCTGGGTATATATCGGCAGACTGGAGACGGTCGAGGCCGACAGCCTGCTGCTGCATGACGTCGACGTGCACGACAGCGGCGAGACCCCCACTCCCAAGGAGCGCTACGTTCTCGATTCATGCCAGTCGGGGATCAAGGCCAACCGCCGCTCGGTCTATGTCAACCTGGAATTCGTGGTCAGCGTCTCGCCGCTGGCCGACGTCATCAAGTTCTAGCGTCTTGAAAACCTGGCACCTCTATATTGTCCGCTGCGGCGACGGCACGCTCTATACCGGCATTTCGAACGACGTGGCGCGGCGCCTGGCCGCCCACGTTGCCGGCAGGGGAGCGCGCTACCTGCGCGGCCGCGGCCCCCTGACCCTGGCCCGCAGGATCCGCATCGGCAGCCACGGCGCTGCCCTCAAGATCGAACGGCGGGTGAAGCGTCTGGGGCGGGATAGAAAAGAAAAGCTGATCCTGGGCAAGATCAGGTTAAAGGACCTTTTGGGATATAAGCCACGCAGGACTCGTTAAAGGTGGAAGACTCGTCTACTTCCTGATGTCAGCCACCCGCCGTCTGCGGAAAGGCGGTGTTGGAGTAGAGGTATTCCACCTTTTCCTTGTGCTTCAGCTCCTGGTTGGCCATCTGCAGCAGCATCTCCTTTACTTCACCGGCCGGCTGCGTCTCGGCCAGCCCGGTGTAGAACTTGTAGGAATTCCATTCGCGGTGGGCGGCGACCAGGTAGACCTCGCTGCTGTTCATGTTCTTCTTGGGGTCGGGCTTGTCGGCATACTGGGCGATATGGTAGTCGACGGGAGTGTCCATGCTCAGGGCGGTGAATTTCTTTTCGCCCTTCAGGTAGGCCTGGAGGAATTCCTTGTGGCCCAGCTCCTCGCCGGCCAGGTATTTCAAGGTCTCCTTGGCCAGTGCATCTTCCACCAGGGAATGGAGGCCCAGATAGAAAACCCGTGCTTCCTCCTCATTCTGAATCGCTCTCTCGATCAGGCTTTGCAGGCTTTGCGTTTCCATGTTGTTCTCCTGGATTTTTATTTTTATAGACTGAGAATGGCACTGAACATGACCTGGTTGGTCTTGGCATCTAAATATCCGGGATTGCCATTGGCGAAATGGGCGAATTCCAGGCCAAAACTCACCCCGGAGCCGGCTGCGTACTGCGCCCCAGCCAGCAGGCACTCGTTCTTTCCCAATCCCAGATCCTCGAACGCGTAGCCCAGCCAGCTGCTCAGCTTGTTCCTGACGAGCAGCAGTTCGGACCAGAACGAGGTGGATTCCTCACCCTCGATCCTGAAGGTCAGGGGATGATAGAAATAATTGGCACGGCTGGCGACGTAGGATAGGTTCTTTCCTGATGCGTATTCTCCCTTCAGGGCGAGGAGCTTGCAGAATGCCAGGTTCCAGTCCAGGCTCCAGCCGATGACATCGATTTTGTTCGCAGCCCATGCGTTTTCTTCAATTTGGATTTTGGCATTCTCCCGGCCGTATATCCCTGAAATCCCCAGCTGGAACTTGTTGTTGGCATCCAACTTTCCCCCGATGCGAGCCTGCAGGACCGGCATGATGGCCGACCAGCCGCCGGCAGTGGCGGGATCGCTGAGCGAAACGGCGAAATCGTAGCGCGGGGCCGAATAGGAGTAGCGCATCTGGGCGTGGCGGAAGCCGACATTGCCCGTCTGCCACAGGTAGCCGTTGGTCATCAGCGTGGTCGGCCCCAGGGGCGAGAACAGGTCCCAGGCCTGGCCGAAGAGCAGGCTGTGGCCTTTTTTGGACAGGGTGAAATAGCCCTGGCGAAAGCGCGGCTTCATCTGGTTGGCGCTGGTTGTATCAAAAAAGTCCCATTCCAGCACGGCCGCCACGTTCATGCCGTTGCTCAAGGGCGTGCCGGCGTACTTGAAGCCGAAGCGGCTGTGGGTGGCCGACAGGTACAGGTTGCCGTCCCCGGGCATGGCATAGCGCGGGAAGGTCAGGCCGTTGACGCCGCCGTCCTGGTAGACGGCATCGAGTTTGAAGAAGCCGAACAGCTGCAGCTTGTTCTTTTCCGTGTCGATTATGCCGATATCCCCGTAGGCCCGCAGGCAGGGGAGGAGCAGCAGGACGATCATGATCGCCAAGATAGAGTGCTTTTTCATAATAACCTCGCTTGTGGATTCATTTTACCCTACTTGCCGGGTCGATTTCAAGCGAAAAAATTTTCCGTTTAACTAAAAATTAAGCAGGATCGGCCGCGGCTTGAGCACATGGCCGACCATGGTCAGGCCGCTCTGGCGGACGATCTCCAGGGCCTTGCTGGTCAGGATGGTCTGTGAGACCAGGGCCGGAATGCCGGCATGCAGAACTTTCAAAGCCATTTCCGCCGAGACGCGGCCGGTGATGAAAAGGGCGCTGCGGCTGAAATCGACGCCATGGACCAGCCCCCAGCCGATGACCTTGTCGACGCTGTTGCTGCGGCCGATGTCCTCGCGGCTCACCAGGATGCTTTTCCCTTTCATGTCGGCCAGCATGGAGCAGTGG
>JAQUQF010000267.1 GCA_028749105.1 Acidobacteriota bacterium
CCCGGGCAGCAGGATATTCAGCCTCTCGCTTCTAAATGTCCTGCCCAGGTCGCCATTTTGCAGCAGTTCATTCAATCGCGACTGCGCATTCGCCGCGGTGGAAAAGGTCAGTCCGGAGAGGACCAGGCTCCGCGGGACGGGCTTTCGCTCCCGGCAGGAGGCGCTGCATGCCAGCAGCAGCGCCAGCAGGGGCATCCAGGCAACAGCTATTTTCCGTTTCGGCTCTTTATTCATTTTTCGGCCTAGATCCGCATGGATGATCATTATAGCACACAATCGCCGTCCTTGAGCCGGCCAGGCTGCAGCCGAACAGTCCCAGCCTCCAGGGGCTAGGCGTGATTCCGCAGCTTGAGCTCCAGGGGGTGGGGGGCCAGGTAATATTGATCTTTTAGATACGGCTGCTGGAACTTGTCGATATAATGCTTCAAAAGGGTCAGCGGCACGATCAGGGGGATGAGGTTCTGATGGTAGTTGTCGATCGCGGCCAGCAATTCCTTTTTTTCAAAATCATCAAGTTGTTTTTTGAAGTAGCCGAGCATATGCTGCAGCACGTTGACATTCTTGCGCACCGTGGCCTTTTGCTTCAGTGCCGTCATCAGGAGCGTTTCATACTCCGGCAGGAGGTGCGGCAAAGGCTCAACGCCGGCGCGGGCCACGAGCTTTCCCAACCGGCGCGCCATTTCGGGGGAATGGGCCATGAGCAAATACTTATGGCGGCGCTGGAATTCGACCAGGCTCCCCGCCGTCGCCCCGTCTGTCTGCAGCTCCTGCCAGCGGCGGTAGGTGAAGATGCGCACGATGAAGTTCTCACGCAGATCGATATCCTGCAGTCGCCCCTCCTCCTCCACCGGCAGCAACGGCAGGCGCTCCATCAGCGCCCGGGCGAAGATGCCCACCCCTTTCTTCTCGGCCATGCCCTTGTCGCTGTAGACCTTGACCCGCTCCATGCCGCTGGAGGGCGACTGGCTCTTGAAGACGAAACCGCACAGGTTCTCCTTTTCGAGCTGAGGCAGTTTTTTTTCCAGCCAGCGTTCCATTTGCGGCGTTGCGTCTACTCCACCCTGGCGGGTGACCAGCCGTGGATGGTTCGCGTCACCGACCAGGCGGAACGCCTCGCGCGGCACCGGGAACCCCGACTCTACCTCGGGGCAGACCGGAACGAAGTCTACGAATTGGCCCAGGGTGTTGACCAGGAAGGGGTCGAACTTGTGGCCGCCGTCGTAGCGCACCTTGTTCCCCAGCAGGCAGGAGCTGATGCCCAGTTTGATCTTTCCTTCCATGGGTTCCTCCTGAACTTTTCGCCCCGGCGAGCTTCCCGTCACTCCCCGATCGCTTCCATGTCGGCCCAGTTGGCTCCCGTTTTCAGGCTCACCCGCAGCGGCGCCTTCAGCTTCACAGCATTTTCCATGCCGTCGCGCACCAGTGCGGCCAGGCGCTTCTCCTCTGCGGGCGGAAACTCGAAGACCAGCTCGTCGTGCACCTGCAGGAGCAGGCGGCTATCCAGCGAGCGCAGCCCCTCGTGGATGCGGATCATGGCAATCTTGATGATGTCGGCGGCGCTGCCCTGGATGATGGTGTTGATCGCCATGCGGTTGCCGTTCTCCTTGACCGTACGGTTCGAGCTTTGCACTTCAGGGATCGGCCGGACGCGGCCCGACAGCGTGCGCACCTCGGGCTCCTTCTCGGCTTCGGCGATCACCCGGTCCATGAACGCCCTCACGCCGCTGTAGGTGGCGAAATAGCGTTCAATGAAGTCCTTGGCCTCGGCATAACTCACCCCGAGCTCCTTGGCCAGGGAGTAGGCGCCGCTGCCATAGATGATGGAGAAGTTGATGATCTTGGCCCGTTGGCGCATCTCGGGCGCTTTGGCGAAGAGGTCGGCGCCAAAGACCAGGTCGGCGGTGCGCTGGTGGATGTCGGCCCCTTCGGCGAAGGCATGCAGCAGGTTCTCGTCACCGGAGAAATGGGCCATGACCCGCAGCTCGATCTGGGAATAGTCGGCCGACAACAGCCGGCGGCCCGGCGCGGCGATGAACGCCCGGCGCAGGTTGAGTCCCGCCGCCGAATCGCCGGTGGAGAAGGCCCCCACGGGAATGTTCTGCAGATTGGGGTTTGAGGAGGAGAGGCGGCCGGTGGCGGTGACCGTCTGGTTGAACTGGGTATGGACGCGTCCCGCCTCATCGAGGTTCTCCAACAGCGCCTGGACATAGGTGGAGTGGAGCTTCTTGTAAGTGCGATGTGAAATGATCTTCTCGACCACCGGGTATCCCTTCAGCTCGTTCAGCACCTCGATGTCGGTCGACTGCGCCTTGGTCTTGCGCGTCTTCTTGCTCAGGGGCAGGTTCATCTTGTCAAAAAGCAGCTCGGCCAGCTGCTGGGGCGAGTTCAGGTTGAAATCATAACCGGCCAGCTCGCGCACTTCCTTCTCGGTGGCCGCGATCCGCTCGCGCAGGCGGCCGTCGGCCTCCTGCAGGAAGGCGCGATCGACGCCGACCCCCTGCCACTCCATGTCCATCAGCACCCGGATCAGGGGGATCTCGATGCCGCGGTACAGGTCCAGGAGCTTCTTCTCCTGCAGCTGCGGCAGCAGCTTCTCCACCAGCCTGCCGGAGCAGGAGGCGTCGGCGGCGCAGTACTCGCCGACCTTTTCGGCGGCGATCGCAGCCAGCGGCACCCGGTTCTTGCCCTTGCCGACCAGTTCCTCGTACGTGGTTTGCCTCTCCCCCAGGAACTCGGCGCTCAGCTCCTTCAACTGGTGGGAGCGGCGATTGGGGAACAGGAGGTAGGACATGACCATGGTGTCGTGGTCGACGCCGTCCACCGCCATCCCCTGCTGCCGCAGATGCAGCATGTCGAATTTCAGGTTGTGCCCGGTCTTGCGAATCGCCGGATCGGCGAAGACTCCAGCCATCTCCTTCCTGAAATCGTCGAAGGTCAGGGGAAAACGCGCCGCCTCTGCCTCCGGCACAAGGAAGGGGACATAATAGGAGCTGCCGGCTACGGCCAGTGCCACGCCGACGATCTCCGCCGCGGTGAACTCGAGGGCCGTGGTCTCGATGTCCCAGGCGAAGCTTCCGGCCTTGCCGATCATCACGGCGAGCTCCTTCAGCCCGGCACGATCCGCGATGAGGCTCACAGCAGCTCCCTCTGGGGCGGCTTCCGTGCACAGTGCGGTTGCCCCGGCCTTCTTCAACAGGCTGCCGAACTGCAGGCGGCGGTAGAGCCCGAGCAGGCGCTCGTCGCAACGGGCCTGGAACGGCGGCACCTCCAAGTCGATGTCCGTCACCGGGATGCGGGCGAAGTCAAGGAGCGGGCGCCACTTCTCAAAG
>JAQUQF010000024.1 GCA_028749105.1 Acidobacteriota bacterium
TCTTTAAAAAGCCTTCCCGCCCAACAGGGCAGTGGCTGAGACTTTCAAAGATGCTTCCTGAACCCAGGTCCGGTCACGGCAGCGGGGGCTGTGGGGATAAACCCTCTTCCCTTGAATCAAGCCTCAAATTTTATATTACAAGATGCGCGCGGCGTTGTCAATACAAAGTGCAGTCCCGCGAAGAAACGCGCATCCCGGAGCATCGGCCAGGTTGAAAAACCCCGCTGCTTGTGCTACGTTCATGCCGATGAAAAAAGCAATCGCCGTCATTTTTTCCCTGCTGCTGGCCCAGGCGGCCCTTGCCGACGAGGTCAAGGCCATGCTGGGGATCCATTCGAGCAAATATCTGTTTTCCAGTGAGATCACATCCCTGAACCGGCAGCAAAAATCGGGACTGGACATCGGCCTGGGCTATGCGCTGGCAATCAACCCGAAAATGATGCTGGAGGCCCAGGTTGTTTTCAACAAAAAAGGGGCAAAGACCGAACTCCCCTACGCCCCAGGGAAAACAGCATCGGGAACCTACAGCAACCGGGCGATCTCCCTGCCGCTTTTTTTCAGCTATCGCTTCACAGAAGGAGCTTCGCCCTACGCCGCTTTGGGGCCCGAATTCAGCTTCATTCTGGCGCATAAATTGACGATCCCGGAATATGATGAAAGCTTTGATATTATCGATAGTACGAATAAATTTATCGTTGCTTTCAATGTCGCCCTGGGCTATGCGTTTCCCCTCGATCAGTGGGGCCTGTTCGCCGAAATTCGCTACAACCGTGGGCTTTCGGATCTCCTGAAAGGCCCAGGCCCCTCGGTTAAATGCGAGTCGGTTTCATTCATGCTCGGAGGAATATACCGCCCGTGAAGATCATCGAAGAGATCGTGAACCGGCGCTCGGTCCGCGAATATGCCGAGAAACCCGTAGAGGAAGAGAAGCTCGCCCGGATACTCGAGGCGGGAAGATTGGCCCCCACGGCGCGCAACCAGCAGGACTGGCGCATCCTGATCGTCAGCGACCCGCACCTGAAGGGCCGACTGGTCGATGAAGCCTCCCCCCATCAGTCTTTCCTGAAGCGGGCGCCGATCATTTTGGCCGCCTGCGCCCTGAACCCCGATTATGTCATGCGCTGCGGTCACCCCGCCTACCTGATCGACCTGGCCATCGTCCTGGAGCACATCGCCCTGCAGGCGGTGCGCGAGGGGCTGGGCACGTGCTGGATCGGTTCGTTCGACGAGGACAAGGCCAAAAGCATCCTGCAGGTTCCCGCCCCGGTCCGCATCGTGGAACTGATGAGCCTCGGCTACCCCGACCGCCTCCCCGAAGCCCGGAAACGCAAGCCAACTCAGGAACTGTACAAGCGGGGGTCGTGGTGAGCGGAAAGCTCTTCTCCGAACTTCAGGCAAACGTCCTGGTCCTGAGCGACTCGATGTTCCCCCTTTACGTGATCCGCGGCGAGAAAAACGTGCTGGTCGATTGCGCCATCCTGGCCAAAGCCGGGGAGATCGAGGACAAGCTGGCCGCACTTCCGGGAAACGCCAGGATCGGCATGGTTTTGCTGACCCATTCCCACTACGACCATACCGGTGCATGCTCCATCCTCCAGGAGAAGCATGGTTTTGAGATCATTGCTTCACAGCGAACCAAGGAGGTGCTGGAGAACGACAAGGCCATCGCCTTCATCGACGAGCTGAACCAGAAATTCAAGAAGATCCTGGGCGACGTCTCCAACTCGGTTTTCACGAAGCCCCGGGACATCCGTGCTGTCAGGGAGAACGACATCGTTCCCCTGGGTGGCGGCCAGGAGCTCGAAGTTTTCGAAACGCCCGGGCACACCCGCTGCTCCATCTCTTTCCTGCAGAAGCCGGAGCGGATCCTTTTCCCAGGAGATGCCGCCGGCGTCATGGAAAGGAACGGCTCGATCAAGCCCCTGTTCCTGTCCAGCTACACCCAATATGAAGCGTCGCTGAAAAAGCTGCTGGCCCTCGATGCGGAGGTCCTGGCCCTGGCCCACAACACCGCGATCAGGGGGCGGGAGAGGGTGAAGGAATTCCTCGGCGGTTCACTTGCCGAGACGCGTAAATTGAAGGGAAAGATCCTCGCCTGGCTGAGTCAGACCGATGATTTCGGCCGCATCGCCGAAAAAATCCTGGCGGAAGAGTACGCCGCCCCGACCATCATGGGGCCCAGGGAGGCGCTGACGATCAACGTCACCTCTATGGTGAAAAGCGTCTATCACGAATTCGTAAAACTCCCCTGAGCGTCCTTCCCGGGGCTCATCAAGACCGGCCCCGGTGGCGTTTCGCATGCTCGATGAAGGAGACGAACAGGGGGTGGGGCTGCAGGGGCCGCGATTTGAATTCCGGGTGGAACTGGCAGCCCAGGAACCAGGGGTGGCTCGACAGTTCGACGATCTCCACCAGGTTGCGCTCGGGGTTCTTGCCGCTGACGCGCATCCCCTTGTTTTCCAGCATGTACTCGAATTCTGGATTGAATTCATAGCGGTGGCGGTGGCGTTCCGATATTTTTTCCTGCTGGTAGATCCTGTAGGCCAGCGACTTTTTCTTCAAGATGCAGGAATACGCGCCAAGCCTCATGTTGTGACCCATCTCCTCCACGTTCATGAGTTCCCTCAGCTTGAGGAACACCTTGTGCGGAGTGCGGGCGTCGAACTCGGAAGAATGAGCCGCGGCCAGCTTCAGTACGTTCCTGACAAATTCGATCGTTGCCACCTGCATGCCGAGACAAATGCCGAAATAGGGAATGCCGCGCGTGCGGGCATATTCGACTGCCCGGATCATCCCATCAATCCCCCGGATGCCGAATCCGCCGGGTACCAAAATGCCATGGACGGCGCGGAAAACATCCTTGGGTTCTTTCTCGGTCAGGCTGTCGGAATCGATCAACTCCAGCCTGACTCGGACATTATTCGCCGCTCCGGCATGGAAAAGAGCTTCAAAAAGGCTTTTGTACGCATCGGAATGACTGACATACTTGCCGACGATGGCGATCGTCACTTCCTTGGAGAGCCCTTTGCTGCGCTTGACCCACTTTTCCCACTCCACTATGCTGCTGCGCCCGCCTTTAAGCTGCAATTTTTTTAAAATGATGGCGTCCAGCCCCTCCTTCCTGTATATCAGGGGGATCTCGTAGATATTTTTCACGTCCACGGCGCTGACGACCGCTTCCTCTTTCAGGTTGGCGAACAGGGCGATTTTCCTCTTGATCTCCGAAGGGATCGGGGTTTCGGCACGGCACAGGAGGATATCGGGCTGAATGCCGATCTCCTGCAAGGCCTTCACGCTGTGCTGGGTGGGCTTGGTTTTGAGTTCACCGGCGGTCTTGATGAACGGGACCAGAGTCAGGTGGACGTACAGCACCTGTTCTTCTTCCAATTCCAAGCCGATCTGGCGGATGGCTTCCAGAAAAGGCAGGCTTTCGATGTCGCCAACAGTACCGCCGATCTCGACCAGCACGACGTCGGCTCCCTTGCCCGCCTCGAAGACTGCCACCTTGATCTCATCGGTAACGTGCGGGATCACCTGCACCGTCTTGCCCAGGAAATCCCCGCGTCTTTCTTTCTGGATCACCTTCTCGTAGATTCGCCCGGCGGTCCAATTGCTTTTCTGCGAGGTTCGGGTCGTAGTGAACCGTTCATAATGGCCGAGATCGAGGTCGGTCTCCGCCCCGTCCTCGGTAACGAAGACCTCGCCGTGCTGGAAGGGGCTCATGGTCCCGGGGTCGACATTCAGGTACGGGTCCAGCTTGAGCATGGCGATCGTGTAGCCGTAGGATTCCAGGATGTTGCCGATGGATGCGGCGGCAATTCCCTTCCCCAAGGAAGAGAGGACCCCGCCGGTGATAAAGATATACCGCGTCTTGGCCATATCACCCTCCCAGCAGTTTTTCTATTTTCTCGATGTCTTCGGGGACATCCACGCCATGAGAGACGAAATCGGTGCGGATGATGTGGATGGGCTGCCCCAGGAACAAGAAGCGCAATTGCTCCAGGTTTTCCCTCTGTTCCAGCTCGCTGGGACCATTGCCGATGAACAAGCGGAGCGCCTCCCTTGAATAACCATAGATGCCGATGTGCTGCCAAAAACCGTCAAAAGAACTTTTTTCCGCGTAGGGGATGGGGGCGCGGGAAAAAAACATGGCCCGGTCCCGCTTGTCGCAGACCACCTTGACCACGTTTCTGGAATAAAAATCGTCATACGACCCGCTGTGCCGGGCGGCACTGACCACCGCCTCCCCCTCCTTGGCCAGGGCCAGGGCCACGTCGCGGACCAGCTCCGTGGGGATCAATGGCTCGTCGCCCTGAATGTTGACGGCAGCGGAAAAATCCCTATTCTCCATGACCGCCCATACCCGATCTGTACCTGATTTTATATTGTTATCGGTCATTTCCGCTTTTCCACCAAAGGCTGTCACCGCGTCGAAGATGCGGCGGTCGTCGGTGGCCACAATGATATCGGCGAAGCATCCGGCCTCGGCCACCTGGCGGTACACCCGCTCGATCATGGTGCGTCCGGCGATGCGGGCCAGCGGCTTCCCCGGGAAGCGGCTGGAGTGGAAGCGGCTGGGGATGACGGCCGCGATTTTCATTTCACGGCTTGGGGGCTGCTTTCGCGCGTCTTGCCTTCAAGGGCCTTCATCTCCATCTGGCAGGAACCCTGGAAGAAGGCCCCATCCTCGATGACCAGCTTGGGCGCGGCAACCGAACCGATGACCCGTCCGTGGGAGAAAATCTCGATCTTTTCCTTGGCTTTGATGGACCCTTTCACCCGGCCGTTGACAGCGACATGGACAACGTCGATATCGGCTTCGACCTCGCCGGTCTCCCCGATGATCAGGCCGCCGCCGGAGAGGATCTTCCCCTTGAAGGTGCCATCGATGCGGAAATTCTCCTTGAACTTGATATCGCCGACCAGCTCGGTATCCTTGTCGATGAAGCCGCTGATCTTCATCCCGGTGTCAACTTTGTTCATGCTATTTCTCCCTGCTGAGGATGGCATAAAGACGTTCAAATTCATCCAGGGAATCGAAAAAAACCTCCACCCTGCCTTTGCCGGAACCGGCATAGACCAGCTTCACCTTGGTCGCCAGGCTGCGAGTCAGGCGATTCTCCATTTTGACGATGTCGGGATCGGGTTCGACTTTTTCTTTCCGCGGCGCGCGATCGGTTCGCTTGACCAGCGCTTCCGCTTCCCTGACCGAAAGCTGCTTGCGGATGATCTGGGCGGCAGCGGCCAGCATGTCCCCTTCGTTTTTCAATGCCAGCAAGGCGCGGGCGTGGCCCTGGTCCAGTTTTCCCTGGATGACGGCTTCCTTGATCGCAGCGGGCAGCTTCAGCAGTCGGAGGAAATTGGCCAAAGTGGCCCGGTTCATCCCCAGCCTTTCGGCGGTCTCCTGCTGTCCCTCGCCGCTGCGGGAGATCAGCGCCTCGATGCCCTCGGCGATCTCGATGGCATTCAATGCCTCGCGCTGGATGTTCTCGATCAGCGCCTTGGCCATGACCTCGTTGTCGCTGAATTCCTTGACCAGGGCGGGGATCTTTTCCCAACGCAGCAGCTGGGCGGCGCGCCAGCGCCTTTCGCCGACGACAAGGAAGTATTTGCCGTCCTGTTTGAAAACCACGACAGGCTGGATGATCCCGTCCTCCTTCATCGAATCCGCCAGCTGCTGCAGGGAGTTCTTCGGAAACGCCTTGCGCGGCTGGTACGGGTTGGGATGGATGCTGTCCACGTCGAGGTCGACCAGCTTGTTTTTTCCGAGCGGCTCGTTGGCGATGATCGCGGCGATCCCTTTTCCCAGAACTTTGCGTTTCATCTGCACATCAACTCCTTGGCCAGGGACATGTAGGCCTGGGCACCCGAAGACCGGATGTCGTAAAGCTGGATGGGCTTGCCGAAGCTCGGGGCCTCTGCCAGCCGGACATTGCGGGAAATCACGGTAGCGTATACCTTGGACTTGAAATATTTTCTCAGTTCATCCTCGATCTGCCGTGAAAGGTTGGTCCGATCGTCGTACATGGTCAGCAGCACGCCCTGGATGGCCAGCACGGCATTGAAATTTTCCTTGATGCGGCTGATGGTGTTCATCAGGTCCGATAGCCCCTCCAGCGCGTAGTATTCGGCCTGGATCGGGATCAGCACCCCGTGGGCCGCGGTCAGGGCATTGATGGTCAGCAGGCCCAGGGAGGGGGGAAGGTCCATGACGATGTACTCGTATTCGTCTCCCAGCTCGAGCAGGGCGTTCTTTAGGTACAAGTGATTGCTGTCATCGGAGACCGCTTCCATCTCGAAGCGGGCCAGGTTGCGCGTGGAGGGGATCATGCTCAGGAATCTCAGCTCCGTGCC
Organism: Acidobacteriota bacterium; assembly: GCA_028749105.1. GTDB lineage: Bacteria > Acidobacteriota > Aminicenantia > UBA2199 > UBA2199 > UBA2199. The sequence goes on from JAQUQF010000024.1 coordinate 6,355, forward strand.
GGTGATGGCTTCGCGGATGGGGATTTCGCCGGCCAGGACCGCATAGATGTCCTTTTTCGGGGCGTTCTTGTCCATGCCCAGGCCGGTCGTGGCGTTGGCCTGCGGGTCGAGGTCGACGAGCAGCACCTTTTTCTCGGCAATGGCCAGGGCGGCGGACAGGTTGATGGCGGTCGTGGTTTTGCCCACACCCCCCTTCTGGTTGGCAACAGCTATGATTTCACCCATCGTTTCCGCGTTTCACGTGAAACATTCTCCAGTTTGAAAATGACCAGATTGTCCCTTGAGGGGATATTATAGCGGTTTTGACGGAATTTTGCCACCTTGTTCTCGATTTTCCTGATCTTGTCGACCGAGGAGATCAAAAGCAGCTCCCGCACCTTGTCTTTGTAAACGAACTCGGCCAGTACTTCGATCCTGGGAAACCCCCTGGCGGCAAGCGTGCTTCCCGGGCGATCGTGGTGATGCATGAATTCCTGGATCGCGCCCTCATGCACGGAGGCATTGGCCAGCCCCAGGTAGCGCAGCGCCTCCCGCAAGAACACGATCTTCTTGTGGATCGTTTCGACCAGGACGAATTCCTTCTCGGGCAGGGAAATGGCCAAGGGGATCCCCAGCAACCCGCCGCCGCTGCCGGCATCGATCAGCAGGGGGGTGGAAACAAGGTCCTTCAGCAGCAGGGTCTCCGCAATCAGGGCTGCCAGCGACGCAGTGGTCGATTGCCGGGAAACGAGGTTGACCTTGCGGTTGTATGCCAGCAGGAATTCAACAAAGGCGTCAATATCCATGGATGTCACCTCCCTGGGAGCAGGCAAGGGATGGCGGCGGATGTTTCACGTGAAACATTGCCCCACAGGCCATGTCTCAGGGGCGGCTCTTGATGAAAATGAAATAGACGGCTGAAAGCAGCCAGACGGTCAGCACGACGGGGACGAATTTCTTGAAATCGAGAAGCAGCAGGAATGGGGAAAAGAGGACGATGAGGATCACGGCAACCGCCGAGATCCTTTTGCACAGCTTCTTGAACAAGGTCAGAAGTTGAAATACAGCTCGAACTCTTTCGGGTGCGGGATGCGCGCGATCTCCTCGATCTCGGCCCTCTTGATCGTCAGCCATTGCTGGATCAGCGCGTCGTCGAAAACATTGCCGAATTTCAAGTATTCATTGTCCTTTTCCAGGCAGTCCAGCGCCTCGGCCAGGCTGTTGGGCAACAGCTTGATTTTGTTCTTGAACACCTTGGCGTCGGGGATACCGCCGTCGAAGGGGCCGAAATTGAATTTTTCCGGGGAGAGGTTCTTGAAGACCCCGTCGATCCCCGACAGGAGCATGGCCGAGAGGAACAAGTAGGGGTTCGCGGCAGCATCTCCGGGCCGGTATTCGATCCGCGTTTCACCGGCGTCGACATAGGTCGGAATGCGGATGGCCGCGTTGCGGTTGGAAGTGGCGAAGATCGCCGAGACCGGGGCTTCAAACCCGCGCACCAGCCGCTTGTAGGAGTTGGTCGAGGGGTTGGATAGGGCGCTCAGGGACCCGGAATGAAAAAGCAGGCCGGACAAATAGTGCAGCCCGACATCGGACAAGTTGGCGTAGTTTCCTTTTTTGAGGAAAACGTTCGCCTCCCGGTTCATGATGAACTGGTGCACATGCCAGCCGCTGCCCGCCCTGCCGAAAAAGGGCTTGGGCATGAAGGTGACGAACAAATTGTGCTTTTTGGCCAGGTTGAACAGGACATACTTGATGAGCACCGCCTGGTCGGCTGTTTTGAGCAGGGTGTTGAATTTTGTTTCGATCTCGTGCTGGTTGACGGCCACTTCGTGGTGGTGATACTTGATCTCGACGCCCAGCCCCTGCAGGATGGCGACGGCCTCATTCTTGAAATCAATGTGCTCGTCCTCGGGTGAACCGGCATGATACAGGTTGCCTTTCGCCTCACTGTCCTTTTTGAGGAAATAAAAGTTGCCGTCTTCATGAACGCCAAATTCGGCCTCCCTGAAGATGAAGAACTCGAATTCGGGGCCGAACAACGCCCGGGTGCCGATCTTGGACTCGGCCAGGGCCGCTTCCGCCTTGGCGGCCACGAAGCGCGGGTCCTCGGAGAAGCGGGTGCGCGCCGTGTCGGTCAGGTGAATGCCGGCCATGAAAACAGCGGTCTTTCTCTCACGGAAGGGGTCGATGACCATGGTCTCCAGGTCGGGGATCATGACCATGTCGCTTTTCTCTGGCTTGGCGAAGCCATAGGAAGACGCATCGAAGCCGACACCGCCGTTGAGCAGCTTTTCATCCAGCATGGCGGCAGGGAGCATGAGCGAATGGAGTTTCCCCTTCAAATCCAATACCTTCAGATCGATGAACTCGACCTGAAGCTCACGCAACTTCCTTTCGGTGTTGTTCAGCAAGTTTTTGTCTTTCATGATTGCCATATAACCAATCGCCCTCTTTTTGTCAAGACTTGACAGGCAATACTTTTTCCACTACCATGGCCAGGTAAAAGCGGTTCTAGAGATTATAAATTGATTTTTTTCCACATTTGTTAAAATATTTGTGGAAAAAGGCGGCGGCGATGGACAATCTGGAAAAACTGAAAAATTACCTGCATGGCGTCCTGGATGAGCCATCGATCAAAAAATGGATCGATCCCCTCAAGTACATCGGCACCCTGGAAAATACCATTTTCCTTGGCGCTCCCGACAAAAAGAACCTGCAGTGGATCAAGCAGAACCTGCTGGACGACATCAACGCCCACACCAAGAAGAATTTTGGTTTTCTCACCAAGATCGTCCCCCTGGATGAGGAGGAGAATATCCAGGAAGCTTCCGAGGACGCCAGGAAGAACCTGTCTTTCGATCCGCGCCTGCAAAAGCGCTTCACGTTCGAATCGCTGGTGCAAAGCGATTCCAATCGCATTGCCTATTCGTTCGCCCACAGCGTATCCGAGTTCCCCGGCAAATCCTACAATCCCCTCTACATCTACAGCGACGTCGGACTGGGAAAAACCCACTTGATGCAGGCGATCGGCAACCGCATCATTGAGAACAACGACAAGATCACCGTCGCCTACCTGACCACCAGCGACTTCATGCACGAGTACGTGGAGTTCACGCAACTGAACAAGCGGGCCGACTTCATCAAGAAATACACGTCAGTGGACGTGCTGCTGATCGATGATATCCAATATATCACCAAATGGGGCGGGACCAGCGAACAATTCTATTACATCTTCAACAACCTGATCCAGCAGGAAAAACAGATTGTCATCTGCGCCGACAAGCATCCGGACAACATCCCCGATCTGGAGAAACGAATCAAGTCCCGTTTTGAAATGGGGGCCATCGTGGATATATTCCCCTACGACCTCGAGGCGCGCATCGCCATCCTGCAGAAAAAGATCGCCGAGAGAAAAGAAATCTTCCATAACGATTTCTCCATCCCCAATGAGGTGATCGAGTTTCTGGCCAATGCCATCAAGGACAACATCCGCAAGTTGGAAGGGGCGTTGAACCGGCTGCTGGGATATGCCGACCTGAAGCATGCCGACATGCAGTCGGACACGATCACCCTGCCGTTCGCCAAGGAGGCGCTGCGCCCCTACATCAACATCGAGAAGAAAGCCATCACCATCGACACCATCCAGGAGTTCGTATCGGATAAATTCGACATTCGCATCGATGAGCTCAAGTCAAAGAACAATTCTCCCAAGATCGCCCTGCCCAGGCAGGTCGCCATGTATCTGGCCAAGAAGCTGACACACAGCCCGCTGGTCGAGATCGGTTCGGCGTTCGGGGGCAAGCACCACACGACCGTTCTCCACTCCATCCACAAGATCGAAAAGCTGCTCCAAACCGATAACGACTTTTCCAGAAAAGTGAATTCGTATGTTGAATTCTTCACCGACTGATGATTCCCACAGGCATCACAAGTTTTCAACAATGCGGCCCACAAGGGGAATGCCCGCAGCCAGAAGCGAATGAAAGGATATCCACTTTTTTTTGTTGCTTGTTTCTATGATTTTGATTATGATAAAATCTACATAAATAATAAGGCAGGTCGAATATGAAAATTTTTGTGGAAAAGGCGAAGCTGGAAAACGAGTTGCGTTTGTTCCAGGGCATCTTCGAGAAGAAAGCCATCATGGAAATCCTGCAGAATATCAAGCTCACGGCGATGGACGGCGGGATTTTGGAGATGGTCGCCACCGACCTGGAGATCGGACTGGTTACCAGCATCCAAGTGGATGTCCGCCAGACGGGATCGTTCACGGTCAATGGCAAAGACCTCTATGACTTGGTGTCAAAAATGCCCGAAGGCGTCATTGAGATCTCCGAGGACAACGACCTGCAGGTCATCATCACCAATGAGAAGAAGACAAGCAAATACAAAATGCTTGGACTGCAGTCATCCGATTACCCCGAGCTGCCGGCCAACGACATGGCCAACGCCATCAGCCTCTCGCTCACCGACTTCCAGGCCATGATCAACAACTGCTACTACGTCATTTCTCCGGAATTGAAATTCAATCTGGGCGGCGCCCTGTTGAGCATCGCCAAGAACAAGCTGGAGATGGCCGCCACGGATGGCCACCGCCTGGCGTATTCTTTTTTCAATGCCGATACGGCGGTCTCCGAAGCGGTGGAGTACATCCTGTCCCGCAAGACACTGCTCGAGGTCCTCAAGATCGGCAGCAGCGGCGAGATCGAATTCGCCTTCGACAACAACAACCTTTTCTTCAAGCACATGAACCGGACACTGTGTTCGCGGATCGTCGACCAGAAATTCCCGAATTACAAGACGGTCATCCCGGAAAAAACGGAGCAGACGGCCGTGGTCAGGACCGAGGAACTGCTACAAACACTCCGACGCATCCTGATCTTCAAGACGCGCAACAACGGCGTGCTGTTCAAGTTCTCCAAGAACAAGCTGGCCTTGGAGCGGACGACACCGGAAAAGGGGGAAGGCTACGACGAGATCAGCATTGAGTACGCCGGCAAGGCGGTCAGCGTCGGCTTCAACGGCAACTTCATCCTCGACTTTCTAACCCACATCAACTCCGAAAAACTGGGGATCGGCCTGAACGACAGCGAAAGTTCCTTCCTGTTCAAGCCGATGGACGGCAGCGGCGCCCACTTCATCTACATTGTCATGCCGTTGAACATCTAACCCTGCTTGGTCGTTAAAAAGTTAGAAATTAACGGTTTCAGGAACCTGAACGGCTTCGCCGCCTCCTTCGCCGCCGAAAAGAACCTGATCTTCGGAGCCAACGGCAGCGGCAAGACTTCGGTCATCGAGGCGCTGTTCCTCCTTGGCTTCGGCAAGTCCTTCCTGCCTGTCAGGCGTGGGGAATTGGTCCAGTTCAACGCCCCGGGATTCTTCTTGAGCGCCGACGTGCTTGGCGGTTCTGGAGAGAACACCGTGAGCGCCAGCCTGGAAAAAAATTTCTCCCTGCGGCTGAACGGCGAGAGGGCGACGCTGGTGGAGGTCGGGCGCTATATGTATCCGCTGTTCTTTTCCCATTTCAGCTATGGCCTGGTCATCGACTATGCCCCCTACTTCCGCAAGCTGGTTGATCGCTTCATCTATGGCGTGAGTTCCCTTTACTTTCACGACGTTTTGCGCTATACTAACACTTTAAAACAGAAGAATTCTTTGTTGAAAAACTTGGGAAAAGCCGTCGATAATTCGGAGTTACACAGTTGGAATTTGCTTTTGGCCGAAGCGGGATGCAAATTAGTTAAAAAGAGAATGGCATTCACCGATCAATTGAACCGGGCTATTGGGGACGCTTACGGGTGTGATCTCCAAATGACCTACCGCCCCGCCCTGCTCACCCCCGGGCTTGTTTCCGAGACGACCATGCTGGACAACCTGGAGCGGATGAAGAGCGCGGAGATAAAATGCCGGCCAACCCTGATCGGCCCC
>JAQUQF010000025.1 GCA_028749105.1 Acidobacteriota bacterium
TGGGACGGAAGCTATTTGTGGCTGGCCGACCGCTCGCTGGACGAGCTCTACCGCATCGACCCCGCCAAGGGGCGCGTCATCATGGTCCTCCCCGCCCCCGGCCCCTATCCCTGGGGGCTGGCCTGGACGAAGGACCATCTCTGGGTCTCCGATTATCAGGACGACGAGATCGCCCAGGTCGTCGTCTTCGCTCCCCAGCCCTTCACCCGCTCCAGGGAACGCAGCGCCCTGATCACGTTCACCCACGACGTGATCAATTTCGGGCCCGGCACCGTGACCGGCCTCGACGTCTACCTGGCCCTGCCCAGGGACCGCTCCACGCAGGAAATCCTGCCCATCGCCTATCCGCATCCCCCCGCCGGAAAGCTGACCGACCGCTGGGGCCAGGAGGTCGCCCGCTTCCGGAAAGCCGCTCTCAAGCCCGGCGAGCGCGCCATTACCCGCATGCGCGTAAAGGCGAAGATTTACGATGTCATGTACCACCTGTTTCCCGAGAAGGCGGGCACGCTGAAGGAGATCCCCCTCGACGTGCGCAACCGCTTCCTGGCCGACGACGACAAGTACCGCCTCAAGGACCCGGTGATCCAGGCCGCGGTCAAAGAGGCCGTCACCCGGCCCGACAACCCCTACTGGATCGCCCGCGACATCTACGATTACCTGCACGGCAAGATGGTCTACAAGCGCATCGGCGGCTGGGACATCGCCCCCACCGTGCTGCAGCGTGGCTCGGGCTCCTGCTCGGAGTACGCCTTCGTCTACATCGCCATGTGCCGCGCTGCCGGGCTGCCGGCGCGCTACGCCGGCTCGGTGGTCCACCGCGGCGAGGACGCCAGCTTCGACTTCGTCTACCACCGCTGGGTGGAGGTCTACCTGCCCGGCAGCGGCTGGGTGCCGGTCGACCCCAGCGGCGGCGACCAGGAGTCCCCGCGCGACCAGGCCATGTACTTCGGCCACCTCGCCAACCGCTTCCTGATCACCACCGAGAGCGGCGGCGGCTCGGAATACCTGAAATGGGACTACAACTCCTCGGAGAGCTGGCAGGCCGACGGCCGCGTGCAGCTGCGCCTGGAGATGATAGCCGATTGGGAACCCGGCGACCGGGACGAGGCGCCGGCAAAATAGGTTCCCGCGCCGGAGTTCATGCCCTAAGCGCCATTGAACGGGCCAATTCCCGGCCGTTGGGCCTGAATTGCGTTCGCCATCCCATTTTCCCTTTGCCGCCGCTTTTTCAGGAACAAATTCCCGGCCAACTCCGTATATAACAAAGACGTGTGCGAAACGGAAAAGGATAAAAACTCCCGCTCGACCATTCATTGAAGTCGGGAGGCCGGCATAACACGCAAGGAGAACAGGCAAATGGCCAATGGAAAAAGTGAAAAGAAAGTGAAGTCGCGCAAAAAGATGATCTGGATCGCCCTGGGTGTCCTCCTGGTGCTGATCATGATCATCATGAACATCTGCAGCAAAAAAGATCCCGGCATCACGGTGCAGACCGAGAAGGCCGCCCGCCGCGACATCACCCAGCTGGTATCGGCCACGGGCATCATCAACCCCGTCTATCTGGTGGCCATCACCCCGGAAGTGACCGGCGAGATCGTCGAGCTGCCGATCAAGGAAGGCGACCGGGTGAAGAAGAACCAGCTCCTGATCCGCATCAAGCCAGACTCCTATGCCGCCCAGCGCGACCGCGCCAAGGCCAACCTGGAATCGGCCCAGGCCACCCTGCAAATGAAAAAGGTCGAGATGAATTTCATCGAAAGCAACTTCAAGCGCACCCAGGAGCTCTTCCGCAGCGGCTTCACCAACCAGCAGGAGCTGGACAAAATGAAGGCGGACCTCGATTCCAGCCGTGCCCAGCTGGAAGCCCAGCAGGGCTATGTCCAGCAGGCGCAGGCGGCCCTGAAGGAGTCGGGCGAGAGCCTGAACAAAACCGCCATCTACTCGCCGATGGACGGTACGGTCAGCAAGCTCAACGTCGAGCTGGGCGAACGCGTGCTGGGCAGCGGCTTCAGCCAGGGCACCAACCTGATGACCGTGGCCGACCTGAACAAGATGGAGGCCATCGTCGACGTGGACGAGAACGACGTGGTGCTCGTCTCGATCGGCGACACGGCCAAGATCGAGCTCGACGCCTTCAAGAACAAGGTCTACAACGGCGTGGTCACCGAGATCGCCAACTCGGCCAAGACCACCGCCATGGGCACCCAGGAAGAGGTGGTCAATTTCGCCATCAAGATCGCCCTCAGCGACTTCAACCCCCAGGTGCGGCCGGGCATGTCCTGCAACGCCGACATCGAGGTCGAGACCAAGGACAACGTGCTGACGGTGCCGATCCAGAGCGTCACCGCCCGTTCCGCGGAGGAGCCCGGCGCGATGGAGCAGCCGGCGGCCGGCGGCGAATTGACCGTTGGCAAGGCCAGCAAGAAAAAGCAGGCCAAGCCCAAGGAGGTCGTCTTCGTGGTGGCGGACAAGGACACCGTGGCCATGAAAGAGGTGAAGATCGGCATCAGCGACAACGAATACATCGAAGTCATCTCGGGCCTGAAAGAGGGCGAGGAAGTGGTCAACGGCCCCTATCGGGCCATCGCCAACGAACTGCAGGACAAGGGCAAGGTGAAGGTGGAGGTCAAGGCCAAAGGCGGGAAGGGCAAGAAAAAGACCTGAGGCCGCAAGCCGAAACAACATGAACATCATCAATCTAGAGAACATATCCAGGGTGTACCAGGTCGGCTCCGAAGAGGTGCACGCCCTGGACGACGTATCCCTGAAAATCGACCGCAACGAATACGTGGCCATCATGGGGCCTTCGGGGTCGGGGAAATCGACGCTGATGAACCTGCTGGGCTGCCTGGACACGCCGACAAGCGGCAAATACGAGCTGAAGGGGACCGACGTCAGCGACATGAGCGACAACGAGCTGGCCGAAGTGCGCAACCGCGAGATCGGCTTCGTCTTCCAGACCTTCAACCTCCTGCCGCGCGCCACGTCGTTCCACAACGTCGAGCTGCCCCTGATCTACGCCGGCGTCTCCGCCGCCGAGCGCCGCGAAAAGGCCGAGCAGGCCCTGGCCAGCGTCGGCCTGAAGGAGCGCATGCTGCACAAGCCGAACGAGCTCTCCGGCGGCCAGCGCCAGCGCGTGGCCGTCGCCCGGGCGCTGGTGGTCGGCCCCTCGATCATCCTGGCCGACGAGCCCACCGGCAACCTCGACTCCAAGACCGGCGAGGACATCATGGCCCTGTTCCACGAGATCTACAGCAAGGGCAATACCATCATCCTGGTCACCCACGAGGAGTACATCGCCAACCACGCCAAGCGCGTCATCCGCCTGCTGGACGGCAGGATCGAGAGCGACAAGCCGGTGGCGAACCGCACCATCCCCAACCGGGGGAGCTAGCCGTGCGCCATCACCTGTTCGAATGGAAGGAGGGGCTGCTGATCTCGCTGGCGGCCATCCGCGCCAACAAGGCGCGCTCGATCCTGACCATGCTGGGCATCGTCATCGGCATCTGCTCGGTGGCGCTGATGGCCACGGCGATCAACGGCATCGACAAGGCCTTCGTCAACGGCATCAGCGCCCTGGGGGCCAACAACCTCTACATCGACAAGTGGGCCTGGTTCACTGACGATGACTTCTTCCTGATGCGCAACCGCAAGAACGTCACCCTGGACCAATACGAGCGCTTCGCGAAGCTGGCCAAGCTGCCGCTGGCCATGGCGCCGACCATCCTGACGATGCACAAGGTGCTCCGCGGCGAAAACTACATCGAGGGGACGCTGATGACCGGGACCACCGACGGTTACGTGCGCACCACCAATTTCAATTTCGCCCGCGGCCGGTTCTTCTCCGCCCTGGAGAGCAGCGGCGCCCGCAACGTGGCCGTGCTGGGCAGCGAGGTCGCCGTTCACCTTTTTGAAAAGCAGGACCCGCTCTCCCAGGAAGTCAAAATCGACGGCATCCCCTTCCGCGTGGTCGGCGTGCTGGAGAAGCAGGGCAGCAACATGCTGGGCAACTTCAATCCCGACAACCAGGTTTACATTCCCATCGGCACGGTGTTCAAGTACTTCCGGCGCAACCGCGACACCGTGACCATCGTGGTGCGCGCGCGCAGCACCGAGCTGACCGAGGCCACCAAGGAAGAGGCCATCGGCATGATGCGCCGCGTGCGCGGGCTGCTGTACGACGAGAAGGACGATTTTTCCGTCAACACCCAGGAGGGGCTGACCACGGAGTACAACAAGGTCGTGGGCGTGATCAAGCTGGTCGGTCTGTTCATCACCGGCCTGTCGCTGCTGGTGGGCGCCATCGGCATCATGAACATCATGTTCGTTTCGGTCAAGGAGCGCACCAAGGAGATCGGCATCCGCAAGGCCATCGGCGCCAAGCGGCGCACGATCATGGGCCAGTTCCTCACCGAGGCGGCGGTGATCTGCCTGATGGGCGGGCTGGTCGGCCTGCTGCTGGCCGTGGCCTTGAGCATGGTCATCAACAAGTTCCTGCCCACCAGCGTGCAGATGAACACCATCGTGCTGGCCATTTCCATATCCCTGCTGACCGGCATCGTCTCCGGCCTGGCCCCGGCCTGGACGGCGGCCAAGATGGACCCGGTCGAGGCCCTGAGGTACGAATAATGAAATTCTGGGAAATCATCAAGGTCGCCTTCGCCTCGCTGCGCGGCAACAAGCTGCGCTCCTCGCTGACCGTGCTGGGCATCGTCATCGGCATTTTCTCCATCATCTCCATCAGCACCGTCATCACCATGCTGCAGAACTCCATCAGCGCGGGGCTGTCGTCGCTGGGCAAGAACACGTTCCAGATCCAGAAATTCCCGGCCATGCAGCAGGGGCGCCTGAGCGACAAGATCCGCAACCGCAAGAACCTGACCATCGAGGAGTACTACCGGCTGCGCGAGATGCTCGACGAGGCCAAGCTGGTCGGCGCCGAGCAGTGGCAGTTCGGCAAGCTCTTCAAGTCGCAATATGACGAGACCAACGCCAACATCCAGCTGGCCGGCGCCACGCCCGAGGCCATGCTGACCAATGACTGGCAGATCGCCGCCGGCCGCTCCATCAACCAGGACGACATGGACCGCAACCGCCGCGTCTGCATCCTTGGCACCGACGTGGCCAGGAAGCTTTTCCCGCGCGTCGACCCGCTGGGCCAGGAGGTCAAGGTCGACGGGCTGCGCCTGGACGTCATCGGCATCCTCGTGCCCCGGGGCGCGATGTTCGGGCAGTCGCGCGACGGCTTCGTGGTCGCGCCGCTCTCCACCTTCCAGGCCAAGTACGGCAAGACCAGACGCAGCATCAACATCACGGTCATGGCCCACAGCCCGGTCACCTACAACCGCACCATCGACGCCGCCATCGGCCACATGCGCACCATCCGCAAGGTGGCGCCCGGGGAGGAGAACGACTTCGACATCTTCTCCAACGAGTCGCTGATCTCCCAAGTGGGCCAGATCACCAAGTACGTGCGCCTGGGCTCCATCGCCATAGCCTTCATCGCGCTGCTGGCCGCCGGCGTCGGCATCATGAACATCATGCTGGTCTCGGTCACCGAGCGCACGCGCGAGATCGGCATCCGCAAGGCCATCGGCGCCAAGAAGCGCAACATCCTCTTCCAGTTCCTCATCGAGGCCGTCACCCTCTGCCAGTTCGGCGGCATCATCGGCATCGTGCTGGGCCTGGGCGTCGGCAACCTGGCTGGCAAGGCCCTGAACGCCGCCCCGGCCGTGCCCCTCGACTGGGTGCTGGCCGGCATCGGCCTCTGCGTGCTGGTCGGCGTCGGCTTCGGCACCTACCCGGCCTGGAAGGCGGCCAACCTCGACCCGATCGAGGCGCTGCGCTACGAATAGCCCGGAATCGCCCATGGAATGCAAGAAAGAGAAGAACCTGAAGAACTGCAGCTGCACCTACGAGCCCTGTTCGCGCAAGGGCAACTGCTGCGACTGCCTGGCCTTTCACCTGCGCAGCCGCGAGCTGCCCGCCTGCTGCTTCAGCCGCAGTGAGGAGCGAACCTATGATCGCTCATTCGAGCATTTCGCCCGCATTGTCGCGCAGGAGAAATTCTAGAAAACCCTTTTATTTATCCACGACCAGCTTGCCGCCCTGGATGCCGCCCGACTGCTCGATCGTGTAGCCCATTGCCTTGAACAGCTCGAGGGCCTGCTCTTTCGTCAGGTCACCCTTCTCGGCAAAGGAGATGCTCTGGAAACCGGGGCCCGTCTTGCCCTTGGCAATGACGAAATCGTAGCGCCCGGCGCCGTTGTGCAGGTAGATCACGTCGTCGCCCGGGTTCTCGTTGCCACGGAAATCGACCAGGCGGCCGCCCATTGACAGGCAGACCATGCTGCCGTCGGCCAGGCGCTTGAACTCGGTGTAGCTGCGGTCGGTCTTCTTCCCCGCCCGCTCGCTGGTGGTCTCCCAGATGAAGTACCCCGGATCGAGCGCGAGCGAGCCGCTGCCCGTGACGCGGTCGCCGGCCTTGGCCGCTGGGCCAAAACCGTCCTTGGCCAGGGTGTCGTCGTAGCCAAAGGTGAGCCTGGCTCCTGACCTTTCCACGAAGCCCCGGTAGCCGGCCATCATCATCTTCCCCTCGAAGCGGCCATTCTGGTTGTTCGGGTTCATGATGTCGAACTGCACCGCGGAGGCGAAGGCCAGCGGCGGGGTCACCAGGCCCATGATCGGCATGCCCTCATAGTCATTGATCACTTTCTCGTTCTGGCCGTACAGTTTGTTCCAGGCGTTGGCCATGTCGGATATCTTCTGCAGTCCCGTTGCCGCCGGTGCGGCCGACTCGGGCCCGGCGGCCGGCTCGGCGGTGGACGATCCTCCGGCGGGCCCCTGCGGGGACTTGCCGCAGGCGCAGAACAGCAGCGCCGCGCCCACGAGTACGATCAGCATCATTGTCTTTTTTTTCATTGTGCGACTCCTCGATTGGTTTTTTATACCCGTTCATCCGCCATTAGTCAAGCAGCACGGCGGGGTCCTTCACAGCCGCCGCGGGCCATGTCATGAAATCAGGCGCCGTTCCCCGCCGGCGGTTTGATCGTGCAGGAGCGGTCCTCGATCGCCCGCGCCGCCTCCGCCTTGCCGGTCTTGGCCACGTCGAGGTACTTGCAGATGCGGCCGTCGACCAGCTCGTAGATGTGGTCGGCCTGCAGAGCCACCTCGCGGTCGTGGGTGACCATTACCAGGGTGATGTTGCTCTCGCGGTTCAGCTCGGCCATGAGCTCGAGCACCGACCGGCCGCTCTCACGGTCCAGGTTGCCGGTCGGCTCGTCGGCGAAAATGAGCTTCGGCCGGTTGACCAGCGCCCGGGCGATGGCGACGCGCTGCTGCTGGCCGCCGGACAATTCGGAAACGGCCTTGTCCCTGAACTGGGCCACCCCGATGCGCTTCATGACGCGCAGCGCCTCCTGCTCCATCTCCGCCGCCGGCCGGCCCTGGCGGATCCAGAAGGGCAGCAGCACGTTCTCGTAGGCGCTGAACTCGGGCAGCAGGTAGTGGAACTGGAAAATGAAGCCGATGTTCTCGTTGCGGAAAGCGGCCAGCTCGTTGACATCCGGCGCGTCGATGATCCTGCCGTCGAAATCGATCTCCCCCGAGGTCTGCGGGTCGAGCAGTCCCAGGCAGTTGAGCAGCGTGCTCTTGCCCGAGCCCGACGGCCCGATCAGGGCCGTGAAAGCGCCGCGGACGATCTCGATGTTGACGTCGAAGAGCACCGGCGTATCGACTTTGCCGAAGTAGGTCTTGTTCAGGTTCCTGGTCCTGAGGACGATGTCAGCCATTGCGGATCACCTCGATGGGGGAAAGCTTCGCCGCCTTTCTGGCCGGAATGGTGGAGGCGATGATCGACGCCAGCAGGGCCAGGACGACCGGGGTGACCAGCGTTGCCGCGGTGATTTTCAGGCCGAAGGCCGCGTTCGTCCCGGACACGAAGCCGAAGGCCATGAGCAGGCCGAAGGCCACGCCCAGGATGGAGCCGACGCCGCCCAGCAGGAAGCCCTGAATGACGAAGATCCGCGAGGCGCTGCGGTTGGTCGTGCCAATGGCCTTCAGGATCCCCAGCTGCCGCTGCTTCTGCACCGCGGCAATGCCCAGGACGCTGGCGATGCCCAGGGAGATGCTGATGATGACAAAGAGCTGGATGGTAACGGAGGAAGAGCTCTGGGAACTCAAGGCGGTCAGGAGTTCGCGGTTTTTTTCCTGCCACGACTCTAGCTTCACCCGCCGGTACTGCCGGCCGTATTCCCTGGCGATCGTCTCGGCGGAAAACACGTCTCTCACCTGGACCTCGATGGCCGACACCCCGGCCATGGCGAAGAAGCTGCGCACCCGGTCCATGGCGACCACCAGTAGCTCGTTGCCCGCTGCCGCCCCCAGGTCGAAAATGCCGCCGACGCGCAGGAACACCTGGTCGCCCCGGTCGTTGCGCAGAAAGAATTTGTCCCCCACCGCCAGGGTCAGCCGCTCGGCGAGGCGCCTGCCCAGGAGGGCGGAATCGGAGGAAAGCTCGGGAATGCCGGCCACCGTCTTTTCCTTGATTCGATAGATGTCGAGCCCGTCCGGGGCGGTCAGTCCCTTCACGATCACCGGGACCACCGAGTCGCCCCTTTCGATGAAGCCCGAACCGTTGGCCACCGGCGCCGCGCGCCTGACCCGCGCGTCCTGTTTCAGGTCGTTGACATACGGCTGCCAGGAATGGATCTCCGTCCATTCCTCGTGGAGGGCCCTGCCGGAATCGCTTGCGGAACCAGCGCCTGCCGCCGCTCTGGCGGCGCGGTCGGCGGGAAGGATCGTGATGTGCGGCGCCGATCCGACCGTGTTGTCTATCAAGCTGATCTGCAGGCCGCCGATCAGCGAGGAAAGGAAGAACTGGACCGCGACGCCCACGGCGATCCCCAGCACGATCAGCAGCGTCTGCCCTTTCCCCTTCACGAGGAAGCGCAGGGCGATCATCCACTCGTAGCGGTTCTTTTTGCTTTTCATTCAGGCAGGACGATGCGCGTCCCCTCGGGGAGGTTGCGAACGCTCACCCACTTCTCGCCGATGGCGGCGAACTCCAGCGCCGTTTTTTCGCTGCTCCCGCCTTTTTTGACCAGGACGAAATCGCCCCCCTCCCCGTGCCGGATGTACGCCGTAGGCAGGGCCAGGACATTGGCATTGACCCCCTCCGTCTTCTTCCCCGCTATTTCGACGCTTCCGGTCATGCCGTGCCGGATGAAGGGCCTGTTTTCCTCCACCTGCAGCTTCAGGCTGCAGGTGCCCTTGGCGAAGTCGATGACCGAGCAGACCAGGCTGATGCCGGCCTTCACCCTCTCGCCGGGGTAGGCGTCGAAGACAACGCTGCACGGCAGTCCGGTTTCCAGGAAGCCCAGCTCCTTCTGGTCGACATTGGCCTCCAGCACCCAGGGCTTCGTTTCCAGGACGGTAACGGCCTTTTTCCCGGCGGCGACCGTCTCGCCGCGCCTGACGTCCAGCTTGACGACGGTGCAGTCGTAGGGCGCGATAAAGCGCTTGTCCGCGACCGCACGCTTGGCAAGCCCCACCTGGGCATCCAGGACGTTCAGCTGGTTGATCAGCTCGGCGGCGGCGCCGCTCCTGGAATAGGAATCGACCTGGAGCTTGACCTGGTTGAAACGGGCCCGGGCCGCGTCCAGCGCCGTCTGCGCTTTTTCCCATTCGACCTTGGAGACGGCGCCGGCGGCGAAAAGGGCGCCGATCCGGTCGGCGTGGCTTTTCGCGTCGGCCTGCACCGCCGCGGCGTCGTTGAGCTGCTCCTTGAGCCGCGGGTAGACCTCCTCCCGGGCGTTGACCAGCTTCAGCTTTGCGTTTTCATAATTGCTCACAGCGATGGCCAGGTTCTGCCTTTCCCTGAAATCGTCGACCTGGATCAGCAGCGCGCCCTGCTTCACCTGCTGCCCCTCGGCGACCGGGATGGCGATCACGTCGCCCTCGGCCCTGGCCGCCATTTCGTAGGGCTCGGGGAAACTGACTGTGCAGCTGGCCAGTATCCTGTAATCGATGTCCATCCTCTTCAAGGTATAATATTTTCCGGCCGGCGTGATCAGCAGGAAAGCGGCCAGGAAGGCGACGGCGACGATCCCCGCGATCAACACGACGGTTTTCTTGTTCATGGCGTTTGGCTCCTGGCGGTCATGACTGCCATTATACCTGTTGACGGTCATCTTTTCCACTCCGCGTGCCCCGGGCAGCATTGCCGCCGCGGCCTGTTGAACTCCGGGAAGCAGTATGCTACATTGACCAATACACCATCTCAGGAGGCAAAACCAATGGCAGGCTATATCGTGGCAATCGAGAAAAAGACCCTCGCGAACAACTATTTCCGCAAGGTGCTGTACACCGGCAAGCACGCGCAGCTCGTGCTCATGTGCCTGCGGCCCGGCGAGGAGATCGGCAACGAGGTGCACCCCAAGGTGGACCAGTTCTTCCGCATCGAGCGGGGCAAGGCGATCTTTGTTTTCCGGGGCAAAAAAATCGTCGCCAGGAACGGCGACGCCGTCATCGTCCCGGCGGGCACCTACCACAACGTAATCAACGCGCTCAAAACCCAGAAGCTGAAGCTGTACACCCTGTACTCGCCGCCCAACCATCCCGACGGGACCGTGCACAAGACCAAGGCCGCGGCGGAAAGGGCGGAAGCGAAAGCGCACCACAAATAGGGAAACTCGGCGAAATATTCGCCTTCGTGATTTGTTTCGCGCCAGCGGCATTCGGGTCCGGGTGCAGAGGGAAAACAGAAATAGCGCTAAACAGATCCGGAGCTTCGCTCCCGGGCCGCCGACCGCTGCGCGCTAGATCTTGGCCAGGGCCTGCTCCAGATCGTAAACAATATCCTTCAGGTCCTCGATGCCCACCGCGAAGCGCACCAGGCCGTCGGTGATGCCCGCTTTCTCGCGGTTTTCCCTGGACATCTTGGAGTGGGTCATGCTGGCGGGGTGCTGGATCAGGGTTTCGATGCCACCCAGCGATACGGCAAGCAATGCCAGCCGGACATTGTCCATGAGTATCTTCCCCGCGGCCAGCCCGCCCTTCAGCTCGAAGCTGATCATGGCGCCCGGGCCGTCCATCTGCTTCTGTGCCAGCTCGTACTGCGGATGCGATTTCAAGCCGGGGTATTTCACCCAGGCGACCTTGGGGTGCTTTTCAAGATAGTCGGCGACCTGGACGGCGTTCTCCTGGGCCCGCGCCATCCTGATCGCAAGGGTTTTCACGCCGCGCAGGACCATGTAGGCCTGGTGCGGGTCCATGTTGCAGCCCATGCCCACCATGGTCGGCCTGACGATCTTGTACAGCTCCTGGTTTTTCGTCACGATCATGCCGGCGACGATGTCGGCGTGGCCGTTGATGAACTTGGTCATTGAATGGAAGACCACATCGGCGCCGTACTCGATCGGCCGCTGCAGGCACGGGCTGCTGAAGGTGTTGTCGACGACGGCCACCAGGTCGTGCCGGTGCGCGATCTCGCAGCAGGCCCTGAGGTCGGAGATCTCCATGGTCGGATTGGTCGGCGTCTCGATAAAGAGCATCCGCGTGTTGGGCCTGATGGCGCCACGGATGGCATCGAGGTTCGAAGTCTTGACGTAGGTGCTCTCCACGCCGAACTTGCGGAAGTACGATTCCATGATGCCCCGCGACGGGCCGTACACGGCATCGGTGCTGACGACATGGTCGCCCGACTTCAGGAAGGCCATGTAGATGGTCGACACGGCGGCCATGCCCGACGAGGTGGCGATGCCGCCGAACCCCTTTTCGAGGATGGCGATCTGCCTCTCCAGCGCGGCGATGGTCGGGTTGCCGATGCGCGTATAGATGTACCCGTCGCTTTCACCGGAAAAGCAGCGCGCCCCCTCATCGACGTTCCTGAACGCGAAGGTGGACGTCTGGTAGATCGGCACCGTGGCGCTGCCCAGCGGGTCAACGCCCATGCCGCCGTGAATGAGCAGGCTGTTAAAGCCCAATTCGTTGTCATGTTCCATGGTTCACCTTTTATGGATAGGAAAATATTTTCGTTCTGGTCCTATAATACTACAAATATCGCTAAAAATCAAGAGTTGACCGGCGTTTCCGCAAGCGGTCGACCGGGCTTTTATTGCTCCAGCCTGCGCAATGTCCAGGTCAGTTTTTTCTTCACAGACTTGAATGGATAGACTTTGCCGCTTTCGGAAAGCGCCTTGCTTTTTTTGCACCCCGGCGTCTCCGCGTCCACGACATTGAGCTCGCTGCTCTTGCCGGTCCATG
>JAQUQF010000268.1 GCA_028749105.1 Acidobacteriota bacterium
CAGCCAGGGGGCGCCGCTGCGGCTTGCGGCTGGGGGATACCTTTTTCATGCAGGTACTGCCGCGCCTGTTCCAGGTAGCCCTGCTCATTGTGGGCGGCCAGGTGGTCGAGGTGGGCGCGGATGACGTTCGTCCCCTGGGGGACGATGTTGGCCATGACCTTTTTCTCATCGTAGGGTTCGGCCTCGCGTTCCTCGATATGGATGGCGCCCAGCGGGCAGGTGCCGATGCAGGCGCCCAGGCCGTCGCAGAAAAGGTCGGAGACGAGGCGGGCCTTGCCGTCGATGAGCTGCAGGGCGCCTTCTGGGCAATTGGGCAGGCACTGGCCGCAGCCGTTGCAAACGTCGGGATCGATGCGGATGATCTTTCTTTTCATTTTATTCTCCTGAAGGCGGGAGGATCAGCGTCGCCAGCGAGCGCCAGAGCTTTTCTCCGGCGCGCATCAGGTCGAAGCCGCAGCCGCCGATCCGCCACTGCAGGACCAACAGGCGCAGCGAGCCCATGACCACGGTGAACAGGTGCTCGGCCGGAAGGCGGCGGAGCGAATTTTGCCTCTGCCCGTTGCGGATGGCCGCCATGAGCAGCCGGCGGTGCCCCTGCATGACCTTGTGCACCTTGGCCGCCAGGGCCGGATCGTTCTGGAACAGGTTCTCGGCGAACATGATCGTGGCCAGGACCCGATCGCCGCTGAAAACGCGGCAGCGGTCGAGGAAAAAAAGCCGCAGCTTCTCCGGGGCGGGGCAGGAGCAGCCGTGGATCTCCGCCAGCAGCCGGGCCGAATCGCGGGCGAAGATGTCGATGATCGTGCTCAGGATCTGCGCCTTGTTGCGGAAGTGGCGGTAAACGGCGGCGTCGCTGAATCCCACGCGGGCGGCGATGCCCTTGATGGTCAGCGCCTCCGGTCCATGCTCTGCGACAAGCTCCAGGGCGGCAGCGATGATCTCCTGCTGGCGGGCCGTGATTTTCTTCATGTCCCCTTCTGTTAGTTAATGTTCACTAACATAACCATTATGGTATTAATAAGACGATTTGTCAACATGTTTTTTGCCGGGCGCCGCGATTGACAGAAAAAAGCCCGTGTGCTACTACTGGTCCTGCCGCCAGTCCCGGAATTACCGGCCGGGACCCTTCGGCGCTCTCGGAACACTCGCATGGACATGCAGAAACAGTATCCTTGTTCGCGGCCTGGGCAGGCCGGATACCCCTGGCGCGTCTTTTTCGGCTACCTGGGGGCGGCCATCGTTTTCCGCTATATCTGCCACAGCCTGATGCTCATGCCGGTTTTGCTCAACGAGCTGCGGCCGGCGCCGACCGTCCCCGACCTGATCCTGGGGATCGTGCCGCGCCTGGACTGGCTGGCCCATATCAATTATTTCCTCTGGATCGCCTGCTATTTTCCCCCCGCCTTCTATTTGCTCTACCGCGACCGCAGGCTGTTCGCCCGCTTCATCATCGTCGACGGCATCATCTCCCTGACACGCGGCCTGATGATCCCGCTGACCGGCCTCGGTCCTCCCTTCGGGCCCGACATCAATGGGCTGCGGCCGTTCCCCTTTTGGCCGACCTGGTGGCGGTTGGTCGACCCGGTTCGCGCCCTGTTCGGCGATTCGGCCGGGATCTACCTGACCAAGGACATGTTCTTCTCCGGTCACATCGCCACGACCTTTCTCCTTTTCCTGTTCGCGAGGCGGCTGGGCCGGAAGGAGGCGCGGGTCTTCCTGGTGCTGCAGCTGTTCTCGCTGCTGGTGGTTTTTTTCTCCCACCTGCATTACACCATCGACGTCATCGGCGCCTATGCCATCACCTTTGCGATTTTTACCATTGTCGATGGCCGCCTGCGCCGGAGTCCCTCCTGGCCCGGCAGCAGCGGGTTTTGACAATAAATACCGTTTTCTCTACAATTTTTCCATATCATTGAAAAAAGGAGGGTCGCATGGGAGTCTATCTGTCCAAACGCGCCGATTATGTCAAGCTGTACCTGGCCCTGTGGCTGGTTGCCTTCATGGGGCTGTGGGTGAACTTTTTCCGGGAATTCAGCCGGCCTTTCCGCGTGGCCTCCATCTCGTATTTCCTGGTCTATCTGGCGGCTGTGGTCGGCGCCTATTTCATCCTGGCGCCGTTGGTGAAGAACCGTTCGCTCACCTTTGAAAGGAGCAAGTGGCTGCCGTTCCTGCCGGTCCTGCTCCTCCTCCTGCACTGGCTTTTCCAGCAGATGGATCTGATGTTCGCTCCGGGCGGGCGCCTGGACTATTTTTCCTTCCGGATCCTGGTCGACCCCCTGTTCATCCTTTTCTTCTTCCTGGGCCTGGTGCTCTACCTGCTGGCGGCGCAGCCCCAGATCATGGATGCCGTCTTCGTCGGCATGAAGAACACCATTCGCCTGTTCGTGGCCGTTGCATTCCTGGCGCTGGGGCTGGTCGTCCTGGCCCAGGTTATCCAGGCCGTTTCCGCCCTGGCCCGCATCGGCGTCGCGAGCGGCGCCTGGGACAATTACTCCCGTTTGGGGGAATTTTCCAGCGGCGGGCTGGTGGTCTCCCTGCTGCTGGGGCTGCTCCTGCTGCTGGTCCCGCTCTGCGGCTGGGTTCTGCTGCAGAAATTGCTGGGCAAGGCCACGCCGAAATGGGACAGGTTCCTCAGGCTGCCGTGGCGCTGGCTGGGCGCCCTGCCCCTGATCCTCATCGCCGCGGCGATCCTGGTTCAGCCTGCGACCTACTACCAGCCGTCCTTTGTCATCACCGCCCTCTTTTCCCTCCTGTCGATCCTGGTTAATTTTCTGGCCGCCAGCCAGAACCCGGCGGCGGTCGGCATCGTCAAGCTGGCCGAGTCGTTCTTCTTCTATCCCTTCCGCTATTTCCGCAAGATCACCCAGTTCGGCAAGAAGAACCTGGAGGTGACCGAGAATGACAATGCCGGCATCGATTATTTCTGCCACGCCATCAAGGGCTTCATCTGCGTGGCCATTTTGGCCTTCTGGGTGCTCTTGGCTGTTTATCCGATTATGCGTTTTTACGGGTTGAACTTCCTGCCGCTGCCCCTGCGCCCGGAGCTCTTCCCCTTTGACACTTTCCATGGGCTGTTGATCTACCCGTTGGCCTATTTTATTTACCCGCCGCTCTACGCCCTGGTCATCACCCTGTTCTACGAGGTGGCCGTCGTCCTGCTGCAGATCCTGGTCAAGATCAGCAAATATCTCGGCAAGCTGCTGGAGAAGAACTGATGCGCAGCGGCGTTCAGGATTGATCCGCTCACCCAAAAAAAAACCCCGCCCCCCGGAGGGGGCGGGGCAAAAGTCAACCCGGGATGACTAGCTGACGTTTAGAAGCC
>JAQUQF010000269.1 GCA_028749105.1 Acidobacteriota bacterium
TCCTGAACGAGCACAAGGAGCTGGAGGTCATCCTGACCCGCCCGCGCGACGAGTACGTGCCTTTGGAGGAGCGGGCGGCCATCGCCAACTCCAACCAGGGCGACATCTTCGTCTCCATCCACACCAACTCGGCGCCGCGCCTGACCGCGCGCGGCGTGGAATCATATTACCTGAACGTGACCGCCGATTCGCGCGCCATGGAAGTGGCCGCCCAGGAAAACGCCATGAGCAGCAAGTCCATGGCCGACATGCGCTCCATCCTCGACCAGATCCTGCAGAACAGCAAGATATCCGAGTCCCGGATCTTCACCCGCTACATTCAGGGCGGCATGGTCGCACACCTCAAGCGCAAGTACGATGCCATCGAGGACCTGGGGGTCAAGAAGGCGCCCTTCTATGTCCTGCTGGGAGCGCAGATGCCCTCGGCGCTGGTTGAGGTCTCCTTTCTCAGCCATGACGACGAAGCCAGGCGCCTGGCTTCCCCCGAATACCGCCAGGCCGTGGCCGCCGGCCTCTACCTGGGCATCATCAATTTTATCCAGAGCCTGGGCAAGAAATGAAACCTTTCGATCTGCTTTTGCGTCTTGAGATAAATGGTCAAGTGAAACAAGGAGGGTGACATGAAAAAAATAGGCCTGATCGTCGGGGCCAGTTTCCTGGCCGGGGCGGTTTTTTTTGCCCTGAGCTTCGGTTTCCTGCAGAAAACAGTCAATCATGAGCCGGTTATCGCGCCGGCAGCGGCCAGCGCCGAAGCCCTGCCGGCCCAGCCGGCGACCGCCGCAGCCGCGCCGGGCAGCTTCGTCGCCATCGTGCGCAAGGTCAAGCCGGCGGTGGTCAAGGTCGTCTCGGAGTCGGTCGTGGAGAGGCGCTCCATGTTCGGCGACGATTTCTTCGACCAGTTCTTCAACGCCCCCCGCCGCCAGGAAAAGCGCTCCGGGGCGGGATCCGGATTCTTCATCTCCGCCGACGGCTACATCCTGACCAACAACCACGTGGTCCAGGACGCCGTCAAGGTCAAGATCTACGACATCGACAAGAAGGAGTATGCCGCCAAGGTCATCGGCACCGACCCCAAGACCGACCTGGCATTGCTGAAGGTCAACGCCAAGGACGTCCCCTTCATCGCCCTGGGCGATTCCAACGCGGTGGAAGTGGGCGAATGGGTGCTGGCCATCGGCAACCCCTTCAACCAGGACCTGACGGTCACCTCGGGGATCATCTCGGCCAAGGGGCGCCAGCTCGGCATGGCCCAGTACGAGGACTTTCTGCAGACCGACGCCTCCATCAACATGGGCAACTCGGGCGGGCCGCTGATCAACATGAAAGGCGAGGCCATCGGCATCAACTCCACCATCCTCACCCCCAGCCAGGGCAGCATCGGCATCGGCTTCGCCATCCCCACCAACATGGCCAAGAAGGTGGTGGCCGACCTGAAGTCCAAGGGCAAGGTGGTGCGCGGCTGGTTCGGCATCCAGATCGGCGACATCAGCGAGGGCGATGCCAAGGACCTCGACCTGCAGAGCGGCGGCGTCCTGGTCCAGCGGGTGGAGGATAATTCTCCCGCCCAGAAGGCCGGGCTGAAGCGCTACGACCTGATCGTGGCCATCAACGGCCGGGAAGTCAAGTCGGCGGCCGACCTGCAGATGGAGGTCGCCAACTCGGCCCCTGGTGACGAGGTCAGCGTGACCATTTACCGCAACCGCGACAAGCAGGTGCTCAAGGTCAAGGTGACCGAGGCCCCGGAGGCCGCCAGGGAGCAGGCCGCCGCCGAGAGCAAGGGGCTGAACCTGGGCATGACCCTGGTCAAGAACACGCCGGCCCTGGCCCGCGAGTACGAGCTGAAGACGTCGAGGGGGCTGGTGGTCGAGAACGTCGACCGGGACGGCCAGGCCGCCGAGAACGGCATCAAGCCCGGCGACGTCATCCTGGCCGTCAACCGCACCGAGGTCGACAGCGTTGAGCAGTTCCGACGCATCCTGGCCGGCCGCCGCGCCGGCTCCATGGTCCTGCTGCTGGTAAACCGCGACGGCGACGAAGTGTACCTGCGCTTCGCCCTGCCGGAATGATTTTTTACAAAACCAGCTCCTTCGGCAATGACTTCATCGAGATAGAGGCCGGGGAAGCCGCCGTCCCCCCGGGGGACCGCGGGGCGCTGGTTCGGGCCATTTGCGACCGCCAGCGCGGCGTCGGCGCCGACGGCGTCGTCTTCTACCGTCGGGGCCGCCAGGCTGCGCGGGCCGTGAGGCCGCCGTCCCCTCGTGGGACCGGCGTCCCCTTGGGGGATCGGGCGGAGCGGGGGAAGTGGCATTTCGAGATCTTCAACCGCGACGGCGGGGCGGCGGAGCTTTCGGGCAACGGCATGGCCGGGCTGGCCGCCGTCCTGATCCAGCGCCGGGCGGCCCGCTCGCCCCTGGTCCTCCACGCTGCGATCGGCCCCAGGCGCATCGTCCTCGTCGGGCGCCAGGGCCCCTTTTTCGATCTGGACGTCGAGATCGGCTTGCCCGATTTCGCCCGCCGCGATTTTTTCCCCTTCCTTGAAAAGGGAGCGGGTTCCTATCGTGCCGCAGGGGTGGAGTTTCACCCGGTCGCCGTGGGCAACCCCCACGCCGTGGTCCTGTGCCGCAGGCTGCCCGCCATGGCCCGCCTCGCGGCCCTCGGCGGCAAGCTCGAAGGAAATTCCCTGTTCCCGAAGCGCGTCAATGTGGAGTTCGTGCAGCCCTGCGGCGCCGGCCGCTGCCGCGTCTTTTTCTTTGAGCGCGGGGTGGGCCCGACCCAGGCCTCCTCGACCGGCAGCGCCGCCATCTTCGCCGTCCTGCGCCGGCTGGGCCTGGCTGGCGAGCGGCTGACCGTCGAGTGCGGTTCGGAAGCGATCGCAGCGATCTGGCGGCAGGGCATTTTCATCCGCAACCGCACGCGCCTGGTCTGCCGGGGCGAGTATTTTTCCTGAAGCGGCCGCGCGCAGCTGCGCCCGCATGGAAAGCCCTTTCGCGGCGCGTCATTTTTTGCTATAATGGCATCTTTCTTCGGCAAGCGTTCAGATCAGGTCGTGCAGGAGGCAGGCATGAAAAAGCGAATGGTGGCGATCGTGGCCTTTCTCATATTCGCGGGCTCACTATCGGCTGAGCGCGGGCGGTTGATCCTCAACCTGTACGGCGTCGGATTGAACGTGGCCCAAAACAACTTCACGGCCCAGGAGAGCCGGAACAAGGTTTATTTTGAGGCGAAGGCCGCCTACGCCTTTTCCGGGAACCTATACCTGTGGGCCAGCCACGGTTATTTCCCCCTGCGCGACAGCTGGAAAAGCTGGGAAAAGAAGAGCTCG
>JAQUQF010000270.1 GCA_028749105.1 Acidobacteriota bacterium
CCAGGGCACCGCATTCCATCTGCACGTTGCCAACTCTGCCGGAGCCGGTTGAGAACTGCGCGAGAGGGATGAATGGGCCGGGCAAAAATGAAAAATGCAGGCATGGGGGGAAATGCCGGCAAAAAAAAGCGATGGGGGGTCATTTATTTGCTGATTTTTGTTTTCCTGGCTCTGCTCATCCTCACGGCCGGCTGGCTTGCCTACCGGAACTATGAGTTCCACTTTCGCTCCCAAATGGAGCGCCAACTGACCGCCATCGTTGAATTGAAGGTCAATGAGCTGGCAAATTGGCGGCGGGAGCGGCTGGGCGACGCCCTGTTTTTCTTCGGCAACAGCGTTTTTTCCAACCTGGTGCGGCGCTACTTCAAACAACCTGAAGACCGGGACGCCCAAAATCAAATTCGCATGTGGATGAGCCACTTCCAGGAGGCGCGGCAGTATGAACGGATCATGCTGCTGGATAACTCCTTGATTAAAAAAATAATCATTCCTTACAGGGAGGAGCGCCTGGTTTCCTATGTTTCCTTGAACTCGTTGGCGGACTTGCGCGCGGGGAAGGTGGTTTTCGAGGATTTCTACTGGAATGAAGTAAATGAGAAAATATATTTGAAAATACTCATTCCCATCCTCGAGCGCCAGGATGGCGGCAGGCCGCTGGCTGTCCTGGTCTTGCGAATCGATCCGGCCACCTATCTGTATCCTTTCATCGAGCGCTGGCCGGTGCCCAGCCGGACGGCCGAGACCCTGCTCGTCCGCCGCGACGGCGATTCCGCACTCTACCTGAACAATTTGAAATTCAGAAAGAATTCGGCCATGAATCTACGCATCCCCTTGAGCCGGACGGAAGCCCCCGCAGTCATGGCGCTGCAGGGCCGGAAGGGAATCGTGGAAGGGCTGGATTACCGCGGCCTGCCAGTGCTGGCGGGCCTGCATGCCATCCCCGATTCCCCCTGGTTTTTTGTGGCTAAAGTGGACCGGACGGAAGTGTTCTCGCCGCTTGCCGATCGCTTGCGCATGATCATCCTCATCAATGCTCTTCTGCTCCTGGGTATGGGCGCCGGTCTGGCCTCGGTCTGGAGGCGGCAGCAGACCCAGTTTTTCAAGGAGCAAGCCAAAACGGCGCAGAGGCTGCTGGATAGCCAGGCGAATCTGCAGGCCATCACCACTTCCGCCCAGGATGCCATCCTGATGATGGACGATCAGGGCCGGCTGACCTTTTGGAATCCCGCCGCCGAACGGATTTTCGGCCATGCCAGTGCTGATGTGATCGGCACCAACCTGCATGACCTGATCGCTCCTGAACGTTATCACGAAGCCCACCACGCCGCCTTCCCGGAGTTCCTGCGCACCGGCCGCGGGGCGGCCGTCGGCCAGACCCTTGAATTGCAGGGGCTGCGCAAGGACGGCCGGGAAATTACCATTTCGCTGTCGTTATCCTCGGTCCAGATCAAGGGCCAATGGAATGCCGTGGGAGTCTTGCGCGACATCACGGAGATCAAGCAGGCCCTCGTATTTGGAGAAATAAGGCGGGAATTGCTGCAAATACTGAACGAACCGGGAGATCTGCAGGATTCCATCAAACGCATCCTCACCGTATTGAAAACGCGGACCGAGTCTGATGCCGTTGGGATTCGCCTGCAAAACGGAGATGATTTTCCCTATTTTGCCCAGGAAGGTTTTTCCCAGGATTTTCTTGTGTCCGAAAACACGCTGATCGCTCATGCTGCGGATGGGGGGATCTGCCGGGACAGCAATGGCCTTGTCACCCTGGAGTGCACCTGCGGCCTGGTCATTTCCGGCAAGACCGACCCGGCCAATCCGCTTTTCACCAGGGGGGGGAGCTTCTGGACCAACAATTCCTTGCCGATTTTTGAACTCCCGTCTGATCAGAATTCCCGGTTTCAGCCACGCAACCGATGCCTATATGAGGGGTATGCTTCGATAGCCCTGGTGCCAATTCGAAACAAGGATAGGGCCTTTGGCCTGATTCAGCTCAATGACCGGCGCCAAGGATATTTTTCTTTGGCAATGGTTGAACTTCTTGAAGGGATGGCCGCGCACATTGGCGCCTCATTGATACGCAGGCGCGCGGAGGCGGAACTCCGGGAGTCCAACCGCCACCTTGAAGAAGCCAATGCCCGAGCCAACCAGCTGGCCGTCGAGGCCCAGGCGGCCAATATCGCCAAAAGCCAGTTTCTGGCCAACATGAGCCATGAGATCCGCACGCCCATGAACGGCGTCATCGGCATGATCGAATTGCTGCTGGGCACCGAAATGTCCGTCGAGCAGCGCCGTTACGCCGAGACCGTGCGTTCGAGCGGCGAATTCCTGCTGAGCCTCATCAATGACATCCTCGATTTTTCCAAGATTGAGGCCGACAAGCTGGAATTGGAGACCATCGATTTCGATCTGCGGGCGACGATCGAGGATGTGGCGGAACTGCTGGCCGTGCGCGCCCACGAGAAGAGCCTCGAATTCGTCTGCCGCGTCGATCCCGAAGTGCATACGTTCCTGAGCGGCGATCCCGGGCGCCTGCGCCAGATACTGATCAACCTGGGCAGCAATGCCGTCAAGTTCACCGCCCAGGGCGAAGTGATCATTGAGGTCAAGCGTGAATCGGAGAGCGAGGAGCGCATAAAGATTCGCGTCGAAGTGCGGGACACGGGCATCGGCATCCCCGCCGACAAGATCGGCCTGCTGTTCAGCGCCTTCCAGCAGGTGGACGCTTCGACCACGCGCCGCTTCGGCGGCACCGGACTGGGTTTGGCCATCTCCAGGCGCCTGGTTGAAGCCCTGGGCGGCGAGATCGGCATCGAAAGCGTCGAGGGCAGCGGATCGACGTTCTGGTTCACGGCCGTTTTCGCCAAGCAGCCGCAGCGTGAGCGAAGCGCCGGATCAAGCAAGGCCGAGATCCAGGGGCTGCGCGTGTTGATCGTCGATGACAACGCCACCAACCGGCTGATCCTGAGCGAGCAGCTGCATTCCTGGGAGGCGCGACACTCCGAGGCGGAGAGCGCCGCCCAGGCCCTTGACATGCTGCGCGCCGCCCGCGCCCAAGGCGACCCCTACCGCATCGTCATCTCGGACATGCATATGCCCGAGATGGACGGCGAATCCCTGGGCAAGGCCATTAAGAACGATCCCGGGCTGGGCGACACACTCCTGGTCATGATGACCTCGCTGGGCCGTCGCGGCGATGCCAGGCGTTTCAAAGCCATCGGTTTCTCCGCCTACCTGACCAAGCCGGTCAGGCAGTCGCAATTGTACGACTGCCTGGCCACGGTCATCGGCGCTGCCGCACCTGAAACCGGCAAGAC
>JAQUQF010000026.1 GCA_028749105.1 Acidobacteriota bacterium
TGGAAGCCGCCCCAGGCGTCGAGCTGCAGCGTGTCGCTTTTCACATTCTCCCAGTCGGGGCCGATGATCTCCAGGGATGCCGCCGTCGTTTTCGCTGAAGAGACCTTTCCGGAAGCGAATTCCTTGACGATGCCGCCGATGTGGACCGCATCGCCGGGCTTGTAGAAATCGCGGTCGCTGAAGACGATGATCCTGACCTCCCGGTCGGAAACAGGTTCGTGATCGATCCGGGCCAGGGCCATGTCGCTTTCGTCGGGGTTTCTGGCGATGACCAGGGTGGAAGGGGCGATCCCCTTTTCGCTGAGCAGGACGCCATTGCCTGCCGATGCGCCGATCGACCGGGCATCCTGGCCGGCATCATGGAGCCAGATTGGCAACTTTCCGAGCCCCCTGCCGGTCCGATTGTCGTACAGCCAATACAGGGCCTGCCCCAGGCTGTATTTGACGACCATGTCCATGTGGCGGCGATGAAAGACCTCCAGCTCGGGCGGATTCCCCGCCGGCAGGCGCATCAGGGCGATGTCGCGGCAGGCATTGTATGGTTCATAGCGCTTGACCAGGACGCCGAAGAATCCCAGCGGCGATCCCAGTTCATCATCGTGCAGGTGCGGGGAGTTGGTCTTTTCAGGAAGATCCGCCAGGCTCTGCAGAATCTCTTTTTCAATGAACTCGGCGCGAAAATCGCCTTGTTTCATGATGGCGAAGTCGCGCTTGTGCAATTGGGAATAAAAACCGGGCTTGAGCTTCATCAGGCGCACGTCGGCCCGCTTCATGCTCCTGGCGTTCAGAGCGATCTTGCCCTCGCGCAGCGAGAAGTCTAGGCGCGGCGAGCGGCTGGAGCAGACCTGGGCTTCGAGTTCCAGGTTATCGGGCAGCCGCTCCTTGTATGTGTTGGCCAGGTCGCGGTCGACGCTGATGCTCAAACGATCCCCGGATGCCAGTTCGTCGTCGACGCTGATGAACAGGGTTTGATTCTCATAATAACGGGATTCGAGATGGAATTTCAGGGGCGATCTTTCCGTACCCGATATTTTGTGGACTTGGATGAGCCGATCGTTGAATTCGCCCAACGCATTGGAGAACGGCAGCCACACATGGGGCGAATCGGGAAAAAGAACAAGGGGGCGCTGGCCGGCATAGTGAAAAGAAGGCACCGTGTCGAAGGTGAAGGTAAAGTCCCTGGCCGTGCCGGTGTCCCCCTCGCTGCCGCGGAACCCCTTTTTTACGATGAACTGGTAGAGCATGCCCCGTTTCAGGATTTTTGCGAAGCGTACTTCGAGTTCTTCTGATGTTTTTTGCGAGATCAGTATCGCCGCCGGCTCGCCGCTCTTGGCCTCCTTCAGCATGAAAAAGCTCCTGGCCTCGGCCGCGGCGACCGGCTGGTCGAAGCGCAGGGTGACGGAGTCCTTCACCCAGATCTCGCCATCGAGCTTTTCCCCCGGCGTCAGCCGCGAAAAATAGTCCCGGTTTCCGTGCGTGACCTCGACGGGGTAGGCCTGGGGCGTGCTCCATTGCCAGCGCAGCTCTCTGGGGAATGTTTTTCCGGCGAGAGACTTGGTGCCGGCCGGGATGACGGCCGAGTACGTTGTGGAATAGCGGAAGCGGTCGCTGGGCTTGAAAGCCAGGGTGCGGTTGCCGCGCCAGAAAAATTCGCCCTTGATGGCCGGGTTGATCTTGAGGATGGCGGCGCCGTCGCGCTTGCCGCCCAGGGGCAGCATGTCGTCTGAAAAAGTGACAACCAGTTCTTTATTTCCAAGGTCCTGAAGGACGCCGGAAAGGTTGTACACCGCTTTCAGGTCGTCCTGTTGCTGGCCGCTGGCCAAACCAACAGCCAAAAATGCCGGGACCAATGCCGCCGCTATGGTAAGAAAGAGCTTCATGTCAGCCTCCTTGGCAGGGGATGAACCATCCGTGCATATTGGACGGCTCTGCCGGCGTATTTGTCCCGGCCTGCGCCCGTCCGATTATGATGGAGGCGGCTTTTTTTTACAATCCCCGGACGATGCCCGGGATGGGAGGTTCAGCCGATGTCGGCGTTCCTGCAGAAACGCGAGGCGAGCACCCTTTCGTGGAAATTGTTGCCGGTGTAGTTGTAGCCGTTGTTGTAGAGGATCAGGGCCCTGACGATGTCGCCTTTTGTCTCCAGCATGTAGCCTTTCAGGATGGTCAGCCCCAGCTCAATATTGTAGTCGACCTGGAAAAGCCTCACGCGGTCGATGTTCAGCGCCTTCTTCCAGACCGGGTAATTCACCTGCATCAGGCCGCAGGCCCCCTTGCCGGAAACGGCGCGGCGGTCGAAGCGGCTCTCGACGAAGATGATGGCCATGACCAGGTAGGGATTGAATCCGTGCTTGTTGCTCAGCGTGAACACCGAGTCGGCGATGCGGGTGAATTCGGGAGCGTGCAGGCGGTAGACGTTCTCCTGGAAGCGGTAGAAATCGGTCCTGGCAATGGCATCCTGGTGGGCGCTGATCTTATGGTTGAGGGTGGCGACGGTTTTCTGCAGCGAGGCGATGGTCTTTTGGCTTTCGGCCTGGCGGGCCGAGAGGACGATGGCGCTGGCCAGGAAGATTCCCGCCAAGCCCATTAAAAACAATAAAATTCCATGAAATTTTTTTGGGGGATTCATTGTTTTCCTTTGGATTCTATTGGAAGTGAATAAAGTCTACCACCATTCGTTAAAAATGTCAAGTTGCCGGCAGGAATGGGAGGCGGGGAAAAGAGCGGAGCTATTCTTCGCCGTCTTTATTGCGCTTGATCTTGATGTCGTGCAGGCCCCTGAATTGCAGGGAAAGGGGGCAGGAGCCGGTGAAGGCGCTCAGCAGGGTGACGATGCCCAGCAGGCCGATCCAGTTCTTATAATAGATCCCGGCGCCGATGACGCCGAGCGAAACGATTACGCGGATCCACTTGGCCATCGGGTTGGCATTGCATTTGGGGGCCTGGCTCATATCCCTATTGTAGCGCAGGACGGCCTTGTTGGCAAGGACGCTCAGCCCCGTTGCCGGCGCTTCAGGTCAATGGCCTTCAGGTACTTCAACGCCGTGCCCCACGACTGGACGGTGGCGATGACCAGGCCGGGAAAACCGTCAAGAAAGCCCAGTTTCCAGAGGAAATGGCGCAGGAAAGTGACCGGAGGCAGGAGGAGCAGGCGCAAGGAGAGGCAGTTTTTCCCCGCTTTGACGATTTCCTCGGCCAGGAAGGTGGAATAGCGCTCTAGGCGGCGCACATGGTCGCCAATGTCGCGGTAGGTGAAATGGAGGATGTCGCCGGCCAGGTCAGCCACATCGCCGTTCACGGTGAGCCGTTCATGGATCCTTCCTTGCCAGGATGCGACGCTTTTGCGGAAAAGCCGGACCTTGCGATCGGGGTACCATCCGGAATGGCGGATCCAGCGGCCAAGGTAGAATGTTTTCCTCTTGATGGCGAAAGCCGCGATGTTTCCCTGCGCGCCTTTCTCCTTCAGCTCGGAAACGGCGCGCTTCAGCTCGGGGGAGACCCGCTCATCGGCGTCGATGTTGAGGATCCACTCGCAGCCGGCTTTTTTCATGGCGAAGTTCTTCTGCCGGCCATAGTCTTCGAAACGGTTCTGCCAAACCTTGGCACCGGCGGAGTGGGCGATCTCGACTGTGCGGTCGTTCGAATAGGAGTCGATCACCACGATCTCGTCGGCCACGCCTTCCAGGCTGGCCAGGGCGTCGGGCAGGCGGTCTTCCTCGTTGTAGGCGATGATCACCGCCGATATCTTCATGCCCATTGCCGGATCCATGATCAGTGGCGGAAATGGCGGATGCCGGTGAACAGGAGCGAGACGTTCAGCTTCTGCGCGGCCAGGACCACGTCGGTGTCCCTGACCGAACCGCCGGTCTCGACCACCATGGCGATCTTGTGCTTGGCGGCCAATTCGACCGAGTCGGGGAAGGGGAAGAAGGCGTCGGAGAGAAGGACCGCGCCGGCCACCGGCGACTGGCTCTTGCCGATGGCCAGCTCGACCGCGTCGATGCGGCTGGCCTGGCCGGCGCCCACGCCGATGAGCTGCAGGTTCTTGACGATGATGATGCCGTTCGATTTCACGTACTTGATGATCTTCCAGCCGAACTCCACGTCGGCCTTCTCCTTCTTGCCCAGGGGTTTCCCGGCCTTGAGCTCGAAAGCCTCGACGTCGAAGGCGCGGCTGTCACGGCTCTGGTAGACGAACCCGCCGGGGATGGTCTTGAAATCAACCTTCTCCATGTAGCCTGCCGGCATGCGGATCAGGCGCAGATTTTTCTTTTTGCGCAATATCGTGAGGGCTTCGTCGGCAAAGTCGGGGGCGAGGATAACCTCGAAAAAAATAGCGGCCATGGCCGCCGCGGTCTCGGCTTCGAGGCAATGAT
Source organism: Acidobacteriota bacterium (assembly GCA_028749105.1). Classification (GTDB taxonomy): domain Bacteria; phylum Acidobacteriota; class Aminicenantia; order UBA2199; family UBA2199; genus UBA2199. The sequence continues at coordinate 4,377 of JAQUQF010000026.1, forward strand.
TGAAGCCGACGATGCCTCCGTAGGCCGATTGCGGGTCGCCGGCGAACGCGTTCTGAAAAGCGGTCAGCTGTCCCGCCGCCAGCGCGGCGCCGCAGGGGTTCTGGTGCTTGACGACGGCTGCGAAGTGCTTTTTTCCCTGAAACTCGTTCAGCAGTTCGTAGACCATGGCCAGGTCAAGGATGTTGTTGAAGGACAGTTCCTTGCCGTGCAGCTGGTCGATTGTGTGGAAGGGAGAGCGGCGGTCGCTGATGGCCAGGAAGGCCGACTGGTGCGGGTTCTCGCCGTAGCGCAGCGATTGCGTCCGGCGGCCGCCGATGGTCATGAAATCGGGAGGGCCTTCCAATCCGGCGGCAAGGTAGCTGGCGATCAGGGAGTCGTAGAAGGAGGTATAGGCAAAGGCCTTCTGCGCCAGCCGTTTTCTCAGTTCCAGCGGAATGTCGCCGTTGCCTTCAATGGCGGCGATGACCGGCGCCTGGTCCTTCTCGTCGACAAGGACGATGGTGTCCTTGAAGTTTTTGGCCGCGGCGCGTACCAGCGACGGGCCGCCGATGTCGATGTTCTCCAGCATGGCGTCCAGGTCGCCGGCCTTTTTTTCCATGGCGGCCTCGAAGGGATAGAAATTGATGATGACCATATCGATCTTGCCGACGCCGAATTCCTCCAGCTGCTTCAGATGCCCGGTCGTCTTCTTGGCCAGCACCGGGCCGAAGATCAGCGGGTGCAGGGTCTTGACCCGGCCGTCGAGGATCTCCGGGAATTTTGTGATCCCCGCCACCTCGCTGACCGGAATGTTTTTTCCCTGCAAGTACGCGGCGGTGCCGCCAGTGGAGACGATTTCCCAACCCGCCCGGTGCAGAGCGGCGGCGATCTTCTCGATCTTCTCTTTTTCATAGACGCTGATCAATGCCCGTTTCATGAAGCACCCCCGGAAAACGCCATTATATCCCTTCCCGGGGCGCATGGCAAAGAGCCGTCCCTGCAGGGGGTTCACACGCCCCCGCTTTCATGGTATAATGATTTCTAAATCGGCCGGGGTGTAGCGCAGACTGGCTAGCGCGTTCCGTTCGGGTCGGAAAGGCCGGAGGTTCAAATCCTCTCACCCCGATTTTCTCCCACTTGAATTGCGCAGGCATTGGGTGTATAATTCCAACTTCGGTTGTGACCTTATGGGGAATATATGGAAAACCTAAATGAATTGATTGTCGTGCTGTATTTTGTGGTGCTTTCGATCCTGGCCGTATTCGGCGCCCACCGCTATTTTATGGTTTATTTGTACTATAAAAACAAGAAGGCCGCCCCCCAGCCCGAGCGCCTCTTCGAGACACTACCGCGGGTGACCATCCAATTGCCCATGTACAATGAGATGTACGTGGCCAAGCGCCTGATCGACGCTGTAGTGAAGATGGATTATCCCCGGGAGCTCCTGGAAATCCAGGTCCTGGACGACTCCACCGACGAAACCGTGGCCATCGCTTCGCGCTGCGTCGAGCAATACAAGGCGCAGGGGCTGGACATTTCCTACCTGCACCGCCAGAACCGCAAGGGTTTCAAGGCCGGCGCCCTGGAGGAGGGGATGAAGGTGGCCAAGGGCGAGTTCATCGCCGTCTTCGATGCCGATTTCATCCCCCACAAGCACTTCCTGATGAACACCATTCATTACTTCACCTCCCCCAACACGGCCATGGTGCAGATGCGCTGGAGCCACCTGAACCGCAACTTTTCGCTGATCACCAACCTGCAGTCGATATTCCTCGACGGCCACTTCGTCATCGAGCATACGGCCCGCAACCGCAGCGGCCGCTTTTTCAATTTCAACGGCACCGCCGGCATCTGGCGCAAAACCGCGATCATTGACGGCGGCGGCTGGCAGCACGATACCCTGACCGAGGACCTCGACCTCAGCTACCGCACGCAGATGAAGGGCTGGCAGTTCATATATCTCCCCGATTTTTCCGTCCCGGCCGAGTTGCCGGCGGACATTGTGGCCTTCAAGGCGCAGCAGCACCGTTGGGCCAAGGGCTCCATCCAGACGGCAAAGAAACTCCTGCCCACGATCTTCCGGGCTCCCCTGCCGCTGCGCGTGAAGACCGAAGCCTTCTTCCACCTGGCGGCCAACTTCGCCTACCTGCTGATGGTGCCGCTGTCGGTCTCCATCCTGCCGGTGGTCCTGATGCGCCGGGACATGAATTGGGGGCAGATGTTCGTCTACGACGTCCCCCTGTTCCTGATGGCCACAGCGTCGGTCGGAGCCTTTTACATCGTTTCCCAGAAGGAGCTCTATTCCAATTGGACCAGCACCTTCAAATACCTGCCGCTGCTCATGGGGCTGGGCATCGGCCTGTCGATCAACAACTCGTTCGCGGTCATGGAAGCCCTGCTGAACAAGGAATCGGAGTTCGTGCGCACGCCCAAGTTCGGCATTGAGAAGAGGAGCGACAACTGGGCGTCCAAGAAATACAAGGGCAACAAGAACATCCTGATCACCATGATCGAGCTCGCCCTCGGCTTCTATTTCACCTTCGCTGTGATCATTTGCATCATGGAGGGGATCTGGCTCACCCTGCCGTTCCTCATGATGTTCCAATATGGCTACCTGTATATTTCCTTCCTCTCGTTCTCGACGCTCTTGAAGAACAGGGTCCCGGTCAAGAAAGCCCGCGTCAGCATCGCCAGCTGAGTCCGGCTGCAAGAATGCCCGCGCCGCTGCCGACTGCCGGTTAGCCGTTTTAGCAACCAATGCGCTTCAATGCCTATTTCGTGCGTTTTTCCCACTCCCAGGAGAGTTTCCAGGGAAACGTCCTGGTTGGGGACAAGGGCATGGCGGCCAGTTTCAGCAAGATAAGCGACGACCTCTTCACGGTCCATTTCAAGAGCCAGGTCGAACTCCGCTTCAGGCAGAAGGTCGACTTCCGGAACGCCAAGGGCTCCTTTGTGGTGCTGCTGCCCGCCCTGGCGCAGCACAACCAGAGAAAACTGAAAAAAATGGTGGAGGTCCTGCGCGGCATTGAGGAAAAACCGTTCCGCGAGATCGTGCCCGTCTTGCTGGCCGTCGAGAATTTCCTGGAGATGGAAGGACTGCTTTATTTTTTTTCCCTGGAGCGCCGGGAAGCGGTCGACGTGCTGACCGAGCTGGAGCTGGCGCAGCAGGCAAAGGTCATCAACTTGAACTATTTGTTCATCACTTCCTGGGAGCACTTCCAGCAGAGCCTCACCGCCATGGTGGGCACCCTGCGCCGTGCGTTTGAGGGCAGAGAGCGCACCGTGAAATTCGCCCAGCTGGAAAAAGCGGTGCATGTCCCCCAGGAGTCGGTGTTTTTCAAGTACCTGTTGAAAAAAGGCAGCCTGGAGTTCCCCTGCCGCATCATGCCCGGCGCCTTGATTTTTTCCCAGCTCCCCCTGAGCGAGGAGGAGAAGGCGCGCATGGCCGACATCGAGAGGGTGCTGCGATCGAACAAGCTGGTCCTTTTCACTTTTGAGAACGTGCAGAAGAACACCGCCTATTCCATCAAGCAGATCAATGACGCGCTATGGTACATGCTCGACCAGGAAAAATTGCTGCAATTGGATGAGCGGCATTTCATTTTCAGCGAGGAATACGGCAAGATCATCAACCGGCTGAAAAAATTCAAGCGCAACCAGGGCGATATCATGACGTTCGACGACCTGCGCGCACTGACTTCCTACACCCGGAAATACCTCATCGTTCTGTTCGAATATTGGGACGGGCAGAACATCACCCGCCGGGTGGGAAACAAAAGACAAATCCTGTTGAGCGCCTGAATCAGGGCTGCGCAATACCCAGCCGGACCCTGGCCGCGGCCAGGATCTCGTTGTAGAGCTTTTCCTGCTCCGGCTGCGGCTGCCCTTTGGTCTTTTCGAAGAAAAGAAGGTGTTCAAACAGCTTCAGCGCTTCGGGAGAGACCTTTTCGTCGTTCAGCAAATAGGCCTCGGCCAGGTATTCGATGGCGCTGTCGAGTTCCTGGGCCTGATTGAGCAGGATCCCCAGGTTGTACGCCACTTGGGCGTTTTTTTTCAGATTGTAGGCGGCCTTGAAGTTTTCGATGGCCTTGGGCATGTTTTTGATCTGGTTGTACCACATGCCGAGCATTTGGCAATATTCAGCGCTGGGCTTTTCCTGGTTGATGGCCTCGATGCCGCGAATGGCGTCCTCGATCTTTTCCATCTTGCGCACGTGGTCGCTCAATCTCACGACGAAATTGGCCGATTTATCAGACTTGTCCAGCTTGTAGGCTTCAATTGCCTTATTGAGGGCGGCGACGGCGTTTTGCGGATCTTGGGCCTTGGCGGCCAGAAGCTGCACCTGGATGCGCAGGGCCGGGGCGGCGTAGTTGATGTCGATGGCGGAGTTGCTGTTGGTTTCGCTGCGCAGCGAGTTGGCCAGCACGACGATTTGCTCGGCGTAATTGTAGGCCTTGTCCAGGTCCTTCTTGGTCAGGTTGTAGGAATTGGCCAGGTAGAGGTAGAGGGGCAGCTTGTTGCTGGCGTCGATCTCCTTGTAGGTCAGGGCTTTTTCGCCGAATTGGATCGCTCGGTCGTATTGCTGGAGCAGATAGGTGGTTTGGGCCAGGTGGACGTACATGTACATGGAGTAACGGTCTTCCTTGGCGCCATATTTATTGTAATACGCATCAAGCTTCTGCATTTTGACCTGCAGGTCCTTCTCGCCGACCAGCTGTGTCCAGGCATCCACCTGCTCCTTATCCAGGGCGTAAACAAAGGATAAGTTGAACGCAATGAGCGTGATAATTAAAAAAGCGATTTTTTTCATTACTGGATCCCTCCGCTTTCGTTGGACTTAAGTTTTCATTATAGTTAAAATCATTCATCAATGTCAAGTTGACGGCAGCGGGTTGCGGAATTGCCCTGATTTGACTAAAAAAGCGTTCCCCGGTAAAATAAAAATGTGGCAAAGGCCAGAATCCTCTGTTGGCTGTTGATCGTTCCTCTCCTACCCCTCTGTGCCCAATCGCTCTCGGTCAGCTCCTTCGACCTGCCCAATGGCCTGAAGGTGATCCTGGCGCCAAGCAACAACGCGCAGGCCGCCGCCGTTTGCATTTATCACATGCGCGGCGCCCGCAGCGATCCAGCCGACAGCCGCGGGATCTCGTACCTGTATCAATACCTGATCATGTTCGACGGCAACGAGAACCTCGAGCCTTACGACCACGTCCTGTTCATCGGCAAAATGGGGGGGATTGTCAGTGGCCGCGTGAGTTACGACAATTCCGTTTTTTATGAGGTGCTCCCTGCCAAGGACATCAATGTCGCCCTCTGGCTGGAGAGCGAGCGGCTGAAGAGCCTTCGCCTCCGGGACGCGGACATTGATTCCCATAAGAATCAGGTCTATACCCGCATCAGCCGCCTCTTGGAGACGAACTTGGGCTTCAAGGCCGAGGCCTGGGTCAGCTCGAAGGTTTTCGAGGGCTCGCCCTATGAATTCCCGCTCTATGGCGATCTGAACCGCATCCGCTCCCTGGACAATGACCGCATTCGTGAGAATTACCAGAATTTCCGCAACGTGGCAAACATCCTCCTGATCATCGCCGGGAAATTCGATATCAACGAGCTGCGCTCCGGCATCAACAAACACTTCCAGGACATCCCTCCGGGACGCCGGCCCGCCGGCCCGGCATTCAGCGCCCAGAACCAGCGCAAGTCCCAGTTGATCAAGAATTGGGTGGTGCCGGGACTGAAAAAGAACTTTATCATTTACGGCATCAAGGCCCCCGCCAAAGTCGGTTACAACTATATGTATTTCGATTTTCTGCGCTATTACCTGACCGATCCGCGCATCTCCCACCTGGAATATGTCCTCAATACCGTGAACAAGCTGGATGTGGAGATCGAATGCGGGTTCACCGATTACATGGAGGCCAACTGCCTGACCATCAAGGTCTCCCATCCAAAGCGCATCAACCTCGAAAAAGCGAAATTCATCATGAATAAGGAGTTCCAGGCTCTCGGCAGCAATCTGCGCGGGAACAACGAGATGCGCGCCGTCCGCGCGCTGATGGAGATCGACTTGTTGAAAAGCATCCTCTCCCTGGAGGAGCGCTGCCAGCGCATCGGCGAGTATTATCACATGTTCGGCGATCTGAACTTTTTCGATGTCCAGCTCAAGCGCCTGCGCAAGATCATCCCCTTCGACATACTGGAGAGTGCGAAGAAATACCTGCAGAAGGAAAATCAGGTGATCCTAAATGTCTATGCCGAATAGGAGCTTCCCCCTGCGGCGCGCCCTCTGCCTCTTGGGGATTGCACTGTTGTTCCTGGCCGCAGGGACCCGCCTGGAAGGGGAGACGCGGTTTTTTTCCTTTGCCACCTCCAAAGGGCTGGATGTCAAGGTCCTGCAAGACAACGATATGCCTTTCATCCATGCCGAATTGCGGATCTTTCTGGATGGCAGGACGCAAAACTATGCGTCTCTGGCCATCATCCAGCTGGTGGTCATGAACATGTTCGATCTCTCGCTGAACTCGCCGTCGTCCAACCTCATGGACATGCTGCAGCGGCAGGGGAACGATTTTCAGGCCGCGTTGGACCCAGAATGCGTGACGATCAGCATGAATTTCCTTCCCGATCGCCTGGCTTCCTTTTCAAGGCTGCTCAAGGAGATCTTCACCTACCAGTCCTTCCACCTGAACAAGTTCAACGAGAGCAAGGAAAAATTCTGGCCGCTGTTCATGAAGAACAGGGATTGGAAGAAGGAGGTCGCCGTCATGCTGGCCTACCAGCAGCTGATCGGGAATTTCTTTTTTTCGCGCGGTTTTCTGCTTCAGGAGGTCCTGAAGGGAATCAACCTGGCCGAACTGCGCTCGTTCATGCTGAGGATCTTCCGCCCGGACAATGCCCAGCTGGTCCTGAAGGGGAAGGTCAATCCCTACTATGTCCTGGGCATGATCGAGAAGGACCTGCCGCAGCCACCTGCAAAACCGGCCCAGGCCCGGAAGGCTGCCGCCCCGCTCAATACCGGACGCAAGGTCTTCATCCTGAACGTCAGCTCCTCCGACCTGCCCACGGTGTACTGGTTCGATGTCGCCCCTGCGGTCGGCGATGCCGCTTACTTGCCATACCTGATCGGCAATTTCGCCCTGTTCGGATTCCCGGGAGGACGGATTTACCAGTCCGAAAGGGCCCGGTTGCTCATGGAACCGTACCGGGTAAAAACCGACACCATCTTCATGAAGGATTTCACCCTGTTCTGCAACTCCCTGCGCCTGAACTACAATGATCTGGAGAACTTCCTGCTGCTGGTCGACCAGGAAAGAAGACGATTCTCCGTCCGCCCCATCGAGAGAAAAGAGTATCTCGATGCCTTGAATTATCAGATCGGCCTGGCTCAGGTGGAGTCGAGCCGGTTCGACAGCGACCTGCTGCGGGAGATCGGCCGTTTCCAAGGCCAGAGGGCGTCCTTGACGGCACCGCGCATCGGGTCCGAACTTTTTCAGGACGTGAGCTTCGGCCGCGTGACGCAGACCCTCGACGAACAGATGGGATCCAGAAACAAAGACGGACACAGGGACAGAGGAATCGTGGTCCTGGTCGGCAATGCCGACCTGATCGTCAACAGCCTGGGGTTATTGAAAACGGAAGCCCTCGAATTCTCGTTGGATTGAGAGAAGGCGGCGACCGGATTTGAACCGATGAATAGCGCTTTTGCAGAGCGCTGCCTTACCACTTGGCTACGCCGCCAATGGAGCGGGAAACGGGATTTGAACCCGCGACATCCACCTTGGCAAGGTGGCGCTCTACCGCTGAGCTATTCCCGCTCGTCGGGCT
>JAQUQF010000271.1 GCA_028749105.1 Acidobacteriota bacterium
GGGCTTGTCCTCCAGCGATATCCGTGCCATTTTCATGGATCGCCACGGGGTGCTGTGGATCGGCACCAACCAGGACCTCAATTGCCTCAAGAACGGCAAGGCATCGGTCATGGGCCAGCGCCTGGGGGGGTTGATGTCGGCGCGCACCATCCTGGAAGACCGGGAGGGCAGCCTGTGGGTCGGCACCCGCGACGGCCTGCTGCAGCTGAAGGACGAAAAGTTCATCCTTTACGGGTCGCGCAACGGCCTGCCGGTTGACCCGGTGCGGGCGGTATTCGAGGACCGCCAGGGCAGCCTGTGGGTGGGCACGGTCGGTGGCGGCCTTGCCCGGCGCCAAGACGGGAAATGGCTCACCTACGGCCGCGCCCAGGGGCTGACCAGCGAGCATGTCTGGTCCATCGCCCAGGGGGGGGACGGCACACTGTGGGTGGGGACCTACGGCGGCGGCCTGCTGCGCCTGCCCCCCGGAAAATCCGCCAGGTTCACTCGCGTGCCGGGAGTGGCCAACGACATCATCCGTTCGCTGCTCGCCGACAGCCGCGGCCGCATCTGGGTCGGGACCAACGGCGGCGGGCTGGATTGCATCGAGAATGGCCGGATCACCAATTACACGACCGCCCAGGGCCTGCCCGGCAACTTCATCTATGCCCTGGAGGAGGACAAGCAGGGCCGCATCTGGGCGGGCGTCTACAACGGCGGGCTCGCCGTGCTCCAGGGGGGGCGCTTCCGCTCCTTTGGGGGCGCCGTCATTTCCGAACAGCCCATATGGGTCATCCATGCCGATCGCGAAGGAGATATCTGGGTGGGGACCGACCATGCCGGTCTGCTATGGATCCACGGCGAGAAGATCTTCCGTTTCACCAGCCGCGACGGCATGTACAGCGACCAGGCATTCCAGATCCTCGAGGATGAGAACGGCCGGCTGTGGATGAACAGCAACCGGGGGATCTACAACGCGGCCAAGGGCGACCTGATCGCCTTTGCCGAAAGGCGCCTGCCCCGCGTCCCCTGCATGGCCTATGGCAAGTCGGAAGGAATCAAGGTGACCGAGAGCAGCGGCCCGGCCCAGCCGGCCGGCTGCATCGACCGCCAGGGAAGGATCTGGTTCCCGACCATCCGTGGCCTGACCATGTTCGACCCCGACCGCCAGCGCCTCAATCGCATCGAGCCCTCCCTGGCCATCGAAAAAGTCGTCATCAACGGCCACCGCTATGCCCCGGCCATGCCGGCGACGGCGCCGCCGGGAAAAGGCAACATCGAGATCGACTACACGGCCATCAGCTTCCTGCAAGTGGACAAGATGCGCTTTGCCTATCGCCTCGACGGCTTCGACAGCGGCTGGGTGGAGCCGGGCAACCGCCGCACCGCCTTCTACACCAACCTGCCGCCGGGGAAGTACGCCTTCCGGGTCATTGCCGCCAACGGCGACGGCGTGTGGAACCGCAGCGGCGCCTCATTCGTTTTCACCCTGCGCCCCTATTTCACCCAGACGGCGCTGTTCCGCTGGCTGGTGGCGCTCGGCGCGCTGCTGCTGGTCGCCGGCTTCTTCCTGCTCCTGCTGCTGCGGGCCAAGGCCCGCGAACGCCGGCTGGAGCGCATCGTGGACGAACGCACCCGGCAGCTGCAGCGATTGGCACGCTACGACGGCCTCACCGACCTGGCCAATCACCGCACGTTCTACGAGGTCTTCAATCGCGAGTGGGCGGTGGCCGGCCGCGAAAAAAAGCCGCTGTCGGTGGTCACGCTGGACATCGATTTCTTCAAGACCTACAACGACTCCATGGGGCACCAGCAGGGCGACGAATGCCTGCGCAAGGTGGCCGCGGCCATCCGCTCCCAGATCAAGCGCCCGGCCGACCTGGCGGCACGCACGGGGGGCGAGGAGTTCTTCATCCTGTTGCCGGGAACCGACAGGGAGGGGGCGCTGGCTATTGCGGAGGGCATCCGCAGCGCCATTGCCGACCTGGCCATTCCCCATCCCGCGTCGCAGATCGCGCCGGTGGTCACGGTCAGCATGGGGGTGTCCACCGTGGTTCCGCCCGCGATCACCGAGGCCAGCGAGTTCATCTCCAGCGCCGACCAGGCCCTTTACTGCGCCAAGCGCGAAGGGCGCAACCGGGTCTGCATCGGCAGCTGAATCTCATAATCCAGACAGCGAATTCCGTAGGCCGTTTGCGGCCGATGTCCTGCGCCTAGCGATCACATTTGATTATAGTGGCGCAGGGCGAGGCCGTCTGCGGCCGATGTCCCGCACCTAGCGATCACCTTTCATTATTGTGGTGCGGGGATCCTGGCCGTAAAACTCCACAAGGAGAGAAAAGAGGCCCGGGTGGATTGCCGCCAGATGACCCGGTCTCTCGAAGAACACCTCGCTGGCGCAGGCGAAGAATTCCGCTTCGTTTTGGGCGGCATAAGGGTCCAGGGCGGAGGCGGCGAAGTCATGCGTGCGGTATTCGCCAGCAATAGCCTCCCGCCAATCCATCTCTACACCCGATGCACCAACGATCTTCAGTCCGCCCTTCCTGGCTTCATGGTCGAAATAATGGGCCAGCTCGTGGATGATCACGTTGGTGCCGTCATGGCCGTCGGCAAACCCCTCGTGCAAGCTTTTTTCAGCGACCAGCAACGGCCCCCCGGCGGGAGCCTGGCCGGCAATGTTCCCCTGGCCGGCGCGGTAATTGCGGTCGAAGGCGCGGCCGGGGTAGACGGTGACGCCGTCGCGCAGCGGTGGCTCCTGGTCGGGCCGGCCATGCAGCATGATCGCGGCCCCGGCGGCGACAAGCAGCCTGGACTGCCAGGAGACGGGCGCGCCGCCGGTGCCGGCGATTCGCGTCTCGGCGAGGAAGAGGCGGACGTCGCGCTCGAAGCCGGCCCGGCCTTTGTCCTCCAGGCCGCGGTAGAAGGGCGATTGGGCCTGCAAGAATTCGCGCCACTCGCCGGGCAGCTGCGCGCGCGCCGCCCGCCGGCGGCGCAGCGGCTTCCCGAGGGCCAGGGCCAGGTAAAATGCCAGCAGCAATGCTGCGAGAATCAGCGTCTCGCCGCTGCCGGTCATGAAAAAAACCAGGACGCCGACCAGCACGATGAGCGACGTGTAGAAGGCCAGGAAAAAGAGCTCGAAACGGGGAAAGACGCGCATGGGGTCCGCCGGGTCAACGCACCCGGCCGCGGGCCAGGGAAAAGAAAACGCCGGCGCAGCACAAGGCGAAAAAAACGATGAAGGAAACCCTCATGCTCTTCAGGAAAAGCGGGTAAACAGCCGGGGTGATCCGCGCCTGGCCGATAAACAGGGAGAAGACCAGGG
>JAQUQF010000272.1 GCA_028749105.1 Acidobacteriota bacterium
GGTCGTATACGCCGCCGAACGAATCGCCGGGGAGGTCGGCGAAGGCGTCAAGGTTCAACGTCTGGTTGAAGGCCGTGCGGACGGCAACGGTCGGAGTCTCTAAGCGGCCGCTCAGGAAAAAACCCAGCAGCGCCGAAAAAACCAGGAGCAGGAGCATGGCCGCGCGCAACACCATGGGCCGGTAGAAAAGTGAAGACAAAGCATAGAGCCGGGGACGGCGGGGCGCGGCGGCGACCTGCGCCATCACGCCGGCATGAAAGCCTGGGCCGGGCTCGATCGCCTGTTTCGTCCCGACCAGGTCCCGCAACCAGGACTGCTCCTGCTGCCACTCCAAGCAGGAGGGACAGGCCTGCAGGTGCTCCTGCAGTCCCGCCCGGGCAGCCGGCATCAGCCGGTCGTCCATGGCCAACGAGATGTTTTTCCTTGCCTTGATGCAGCGCATTTTCATATCCTCCCCTTTAGACAGGATGCGGCCAAGAAACCAGCGCTCAAATTTCACCTTTCTTTTTCAGCGGCCGCAGAATGGCGGCCAGGTTTTTCCTGGCCCGGAACAGGAGCGATTCCACGGCCGGCACCGAGGCCTCCATAACCGCGGCGATCTCCTCGTATGACCTCTCCTCGAAGCTGGCCAGGACCAGGGCCATCTTTTGCCGCGCCGGCAGGGCGTCCAGCGCCTTCTTCAGCTGGGCTTCGCGCTCGGCGGCGATCATCTCATCCGCAGCCGGCCTGGTCCCGGCGAGAAGGTCGCCGGCCAAGGACTGCGGATCGGGCCTGGCCTTCCTGCCCTGACGGTGGTTCAGGCAGCAATTGACCGCCAGGCGGTAGAGCCAGGTGGAAAACGCCGCTTCGCCGCGGAAGGAGCCGGCATGGCGCCAGGCCTTGAAAAAGATCTCCTGGGCCAGTTCCTCGCAATCCTGGCGGTCGCGGGTAAAGCCGTAGGCCAGCTTCAGCACCTTGCCCTGGTGCCGCCGGACCAGTTCGGAAAAGGCCCCCCGGTCCCCTGCCGCCGTCAAGGCAAGCAGTTCCGGGTCAGACTTTTCCGCGATCACTTTTTTCTCCATAATCGGCAAGATCACGCAATACACAAACCAAAACAACTTGTGTCTGTCATTTCGCAGGAATTGTAGATGGAATGGGAACATATTTCAATCCCACGATATCCCTCTACCTGGCACCAATGGCTTCGCAGGATTCTTGAAAAACGTAATCCAATTTGAGAGAATGCAACCGATGATTTGGGAGAAAGTGTTGGTTGAACTCAAGGATATGTTCTGTGGTGAGGTGAAACCAGACAGTAATGAGGCCGCCCCTTTCCGCCTGCAGCGGGGGCCGACCCTGCTGATTTTCGCGGCAATCGCTTCGTCCTTTGCCGCGCTGCCGCTGCGCGGCTCCCGCCTCCCCTGGACGGCGCTCAAGGTCGCCGTCCTCGCGCTAGCCCTGTTGGGGATGTTTTATCTACACAGGGCCAACCCCCGCCGCCGACGCCAGGCCACCGGCGCTTCACTGCTGGTCACAAGTACATTGTTCATCGTCTTGTTTCCCTTGCACGGCCCCGGCTGGCAGCTGCTGCCGAATGCGGCCTACATCATCACCGGGGCCGTCATGGCGGTGTTTGGTCTGATGCGCCTCGCCCTCCCCACGGCATCGGCGCTCTCCCTGCTGTTCTACCTGCTCGGAGGCGGACTGGTGGGGTTTGGTGCCCTGCTCGTTTTCGCTGGATTTTCCACCCCCGGCGACCCGATCCAGAGGAGCCACTGGCTCCGCATGAGACTCGCCTGCTGCATGGGCGGCTGGATCCTGATTGCGTTGGGAAAAATGCTGCCGCTGCGGAAGTCTCTCGACTTCCTGGTCGTCTTTCGCTTAACAGTCCTATCGTTTTGGGTGGCGCTTGCAATTTTCATTGTAGTGGTGATTGCAATTCTCTCCTTCATCGCCCTCCACTAGCCCGATCCGCCTCGAGTGCCCTACAGGGCTTCGATGATGTCCTCTACCCTGCGCACGCGAACACCTGACGCATAGCAAATTCTGGCGCAAAAGGGACCGCATATGGTAGAATCCTTTCATGCAGCAAAAAATCCTGGAAATCAAGAACCTGAGCAAGAACTACGGCGAGATCACGGCGCTGGCCAATTTCAGCCTGGACCTGGAAAAGGGGGAAGTGCTGGGCCTGCTCGGCCCCAACGGCGCCGGCAAGACGACGCTGATCTCGATCCTGTCGGGCACCCTGCGCGACTTCACCGGCAGCGTCACCTTCAAGGGGCAGGACCTCTTCGCCGACCGCAGCCTGCGCAACCTGCTCGGCATCGTGCCGCAGGAGATGGCGTTCTATGAGGACCTGAGCGCGCTGGAGAACCTGATATTCTGGGGCGGCCTCTACGATATCCCGGAAAAAGAACTGAAAAAGCGGGCGCTGGAACTGCTGGCGGTGGTGGAACTGGGCGCCCGCGCCAGGGAGCCGATCAAGAAATTCTCGGGCGGCATGAAGCGGCGGCTGAACATCGCCATCGGCCTGATCCACAAGCCCGAGCTGCTGCTGCTCGACGAGCCCACCGTGGGCATCGACGTCCAGGCCAAGGTCAACATCCTGGACATCATCCGCGACGTGGGCCGGCAGGGGACATCGGTCGTCTTCACCACCCACCAGCTCGCCGAAGTGGAGCAGACCTGCACGCGCATCGCCATCATGGACAAGGGGACGATCCTGGCCGCGGGAACGCTGACCGAGCTGGTGCGCATCGTCGGCGAGAAGGAGATCGTCGAGGTCAGCGGCGAGTTCAGCGCCGACGCCTTTTCGGCGATCATCAAGCAGTCGGACGGCAACGGCATGGAGATCCTGTCGGTGGCCGACAACCAGGCCCACCTGGCGTTTGCCGACTCCGAGCGCATCCCGGCCATGATGCAGCACCTGTTCCAGCACCACCTGCCCATCACCGACCTGAAGATCAAGTCGCCCAACCTGGAGGCGGTGTTCCTCAAAATGACCGGCAGGAGCCTACGCGATTGAGCCGCACCACGCTGATCATCAGAAACGACATCCGGCGCCGGCTGAAGGCGCCCATGGCCACGATCCTGTTCCTGGTCATCCCCCTGGCCATGACCGCCCTGATCGGCATGATCTTCGATCCCGGCGCGGGCAACGAGACCAAGCTGCCGGCGATCAAGCTGCTGCTGGTCGACAAGGACAAGGGGCTGGCTTCCAAGTTCCTGATCGGCGCCTTCGATCAGCAGGAGATCAAGGAGATGTTCGAAGTGACGCTGACCGATGGGGCGGCCGGCGAGAAGCTGATGCAAAAAGGGAA
>JAQUQF010000273.1 GCA_028749105.1 Acidobacteriota bacterium
CGCGCGTTCCTGGAATACGCCAAAAAGAACGCAAGCCAGAAGAGTCAGTAACTAAGTCTGCGGCTCCTTCTGGTACCAGTTGCCCGCTTCGTCCTGCAGCCAATGCCCGGGGGCGGCCAGCTTGGCGATCTGCACCGCCCGCCGCTTGCCGACCTCCTCGGCGCTGGTGTTCACCTTGACGGCGATCTCGGCGTACACCGTGCCGCGGTCCTCGTTCTCCGCCTGGACGACCTTTTCATTATCCTCGCTTTTGCCCGTCGCGGCGCGAAAAACCAGGAAGCCGAGGTTGTTTTCGCCGATCCATCCCAGGTCCTTCATCTTGTCCAGCAACGGCTTCCGCTCCAGGAACCTCGCCTTCAGTTCGGCGCTCTCGGCCTGGACGAAAATTGCCAGCATGAACATCCCGGCCATAAAAACGGCAATCGCCTTGAGCTTGCTTTTCATTTCACTCCCTCCTGTTTGCTGACGTCACCGCTCTCCGCCGGCACTTTGGCCTTGTCGATTTCGCCGAAGAAGTCCTCCAGTTCGCGGTCGATGCGGATGCGGACGTCCACCGTGATATGCACGGGCTGGATGACCATCTCATGCTTCATTTTGATGCAGGCGGCCGGCAGCATCATCACCGCCGCCAGCAGCCAGATTCCTTTGCTCATCGCCTCCCTCCTTTTTCCGTTATTTATTTCTTTCCGGCGGTCACCTGGCCGCCGGTATCGATCAGGTCCTTCAGGTCGATGTCATCGAAGCGGATGTCCAACAGCAGCCCCTTGAGTTCGACACTGGGCTTGCCGTCGGGGTCACGGACGAAATCCTTCTTTTTCTGGTCGTAGCGCAGCGGCAGTTTCCGCGCCGGGGCGCCGTCGATCGTAGCGACCAGGTTCAGGCGGCCGTTGCGGCTGTCCAGGCGCACCTTGATCCAGTTGTAGTTGAAATCGCGGATCGCCTCCTCCACCAGCACCTGGCCGCCGGAAATCGACTCGGGCTTGGACACCTGAAGCCTGCCGCCGACGCCGGCGGTTGTATCCAGGTAGCCGTCCAGAAATTCCGGGCTGCCGCCGACCAGCTTCAGGGGAATGACCCCGCTCAACCGGGCGTCGCTGCTGACGATCTTGCTGCCCGCCAGGCTGTTGAGCATCTCGGCCAGGTCCACATCCCGGCAGCGCAAGGTCACCTGGGGCCATGCCCCTTGCGGGTCAATTCGCAGGGGATCCAGCGTGATCGTGCCGCGGTTCCACAGAAAGCGTCCCGACTCGATGAACAGCCTGCCGCCCCCCTCGCCCTTGAATGCGACATCGCCGTCACCGAAGACATTTCCCTGCCAGCGCAGTTCCTTGAAACGCAACCGCTGCGACGGCGGGGTGATCAGGTCGAACAGCCTGTCCAGCTGGATGTTGGTCTGGAGCCCAAGGATGGAGATTTTTTCGCCCGCCTGGTCGAATTCGCCGTCGGCGATCTCCAGGAAGGCGCTGCCGCCTGCCCGGCCGCCGGCCGACCATATCGTCCCCCTGGCGCCGATGCGGCCGCCGCCCTCCACTCCCCGCAGCAGGGGATGAAGCGCCTGCAGCTTGGTCTTGGCGGGGAGCACGGCCGGCGCAACGAGGAAATCAGCCTGCAGGCGCCCCTGGGCCAGCGGCGCATAGCTGCCCTTGAACGACAGCGCGATCTCCGGCAGCGCGGAGTGCGCCAGGCCGGAAAAGGCCAGCCCCTCCCCCTGCTGGCTCAGGATGCCGCTGACGTCCCGGCCGCTCACCCCTCCCCCCTGCAGCCGGGCAATGGAGAAGCTGCCGCGCTCTCCCGACCCGGGGCCGGGATAGCGCCACGGCAGGCGCAGGCCGATCCCCGCTGCCTGCAGGCCATCGCTCCCGGCAGCGCGGAGTTGTCCGTCGCGCACCCGCAGCGTTCCCCGGGCGCTCCAACCGCCGCCGAAATCGTACCGCAGGTCGGCGCTGACCCCAGCTTCTCCGGCCTTGGCGGCGATGCCGGCCAGTTGCAAGTCGCTGCCCGCCAGCCGGCCGGAAACGGTCGCGCGCCCATGCCGGGTGTCGCCGGCCAGCGAGGCGTCCAGCTCAAGCCTGCCGCGCAGCGAGTCCTTGCCCGCGGACACGGCGATGCCGCCATTGCCCACAGCCTTCAACGTCCAGGTGATCTCTCCGCCTTCCTGGCGCGTGCCCTGGAAATCTCCGCTGAGCGCATAGGGCCGGCCGCTCACCCAGGGACCCGCGACCGGCGCCGCCTTGGTGCGCAGGAGGAACTCGCCGGCAAGCCGGGCGGTCTCCAGGGGAAGGGTGATCTTGCCGGAGATGCGCTCGCAGATGACCGGGAACGGGCGGGCGACATCCAGGCCCGAAACGACGAATTCCAATTCGGGCAGTATCGCCCCGTGAACATCGAGTCCAAAGGGGGCTTCGACCGCCAGTTCACCGAAACGGAGCCGCCGCCCCCGGGCAATGGCAACGATGTCGCGAACGCTGAAATCGGCCGCGATCGCGAAAGCCAGGCTGAGTGAACTCAGTTCGCACTCCCCTTGCGCCGGGATTTCCAGACGCATGCCCCCCAGGCTGTCGATCCTGGCCTTGGCCGCGAGGAACTTGCTGTCCCGCAAACGGAACTCCCCGGAGGCCGCGACCCGGCCGCTGCCGGACAGGGAGGCGCCGTAGCCGCTTTGCTTGATCAGAGCGGCGAGATCCATGCCGGGAACGGTGAAGGCGATCGCAGCGGCAGTGAATTCCCGGTCGAGGGTTCCCTGCAGGCCGACCGTCTCCCCGAAGGGGGTGATGGAGGCCTTCAGGGAATAACCTGGGCCGACGGCGCGCAGGTCCGCCGAAAAGGGGATGTCCAGCTCCCGCCCTGCCAGCAGGAGCTGCAGTGTTCCGCCTTCCAGTTCGAGCCGCCCGATCGAGGCCATGGCACCGCTTCCCCCGGTCACTCCCACCAGTCCGGGGAAGCGGAATCCCTGGCCGCGATTTTCGATGCGCACGGTGACTCCAGCCAGGCGGATGCCCCTGATCTCCTTGCGCCAGAGTCCGGCCAGGGAATACTCCACAACGATCTTTCCGACGCGCAGCGCGGGAGCCGCGGCATCGCCGACGGTGACATCGGCCAGGCGCGCCTGCCGCCAGCCGACAGCGACCACGCGCAGCTGCGGGTTTTTAAGGCCGAACTTTCCCGCCTGGGAGATGATCGCGTTGTGGACCAGCCGCGGCAGGGAAAGATAGAGAACGACCAGGAGCACGGCCGCCAGGCCGCAAGCGATGAGCAGCAGCAGTTTTTTCCCCGGCATAGATCGGAAGAGCGTCG
>JAQUQF010000027.1 GCA_028749105.1 Acidobacteriota bacterium
AGAACAAGGTGACCGCAATCAGCAGCTCATAGACAGTCAATCCGTTGCTATTCTTCATCGCTCCCCTCCTCGATGAAATGGACGCGAAAATTCTTCAGGAACTTGAAGCTTCTCAGGAGAATGCGGTCATCGAAAGCGAAGTCGCCGGCGGCCGCGCCGACTTGCAGTTTCCCGGCATTTTCAATGCCGCGGGCAAAGAGGCTTCCCGTGATGTTCACGTCGGCAGCGCCGTTGACCAGGGTCCCGGAGCTGATCACCTGCGCCTGCACGACCGCGTCGCCGTCCACATCGACGACAACATCGGCATTGACCTCATCATCACTGAAAAAATCGCGCCCGTCAGTCATGAGCAGCAGTCCGGGGAACTTCTCCCTTCCCAAGTCCAGGTTGCCGCTCTCCAGCCCCGAACGCACCACCAGGCGGCCGCAGGCCAGCAGTTCCAAGCGTGCAGCGGGGAGGAACGCCGCCGGCCCATCCTGCTCGATGGCCCACACGCTGCCGTGGACGACGATTTTCTCATTGAACAGCGCGCCGCCGAGATCATCGTTGTTCCAGACGGCCCCTCTCAGTCCCGGCTGGTAGCGGAGATCGCTGTTGCGGCCGTTCTGGCTGAAGTGAATCGACTGCCAGCCGCCGGCAGCGGAGAAGACCAGCTTTTGCAGGTCGCCTTCGACAAAGACCGCGCGGACTTCCTCTTCATCTCTGGCCAGGTAGACCCCGGGCGGCAGCGGAGCGTCAGAAGGTTCAAAGCCGAATTTTTCGCGGATGCGCCGCCAATCCGGGATAGTGACCGGCAAGCCCAGGGCGTCAGCGATCATGCTTTTCATGTCGGCCGCAACGGCGAAATTGCCGACCTGCGGCAGCTGCGAGCCGGCGTAATCCACCCCGTGCGCCGCCAGGAAGGCAGCGGGGGTTTTTTCGCTCTTTTGCGCGACCAGCAAGCCGAATTCCCCAGCCGGGATGTCGCCGCAGACCAGGTCGACATCGGCCCGGCCCGTGCCGGCCAGACGGCCGCTGCCGCCGCTGGCCCGGATGAGGTCGTGGACGCGGGTGACGCGGAAGCCGCCGGCGTCGCGCAGGATGAAGCGGGTGAAGTCATGGCGGCAAAGAAAGCCGCTCTCGGCCGACTCGGGAAAATTGGCCTCGTTAAAAAAATCCCTTTCCGGCGCCGGGTAGGCGTTCATGTCGGAGGCGGCCAGCTTCTCGCGATAGCGGTGCATGCCGAGCAGGAGAGCCTGCCCGAGCGCGGCCGCGCCCAGCCGCCGCTCCCTGCGGGCGGCGACGACCTCCAGGTGGTATCCCGTGTGGGTCAGCAGGGCCAACCCGGAAGCGGCGAGCAGCAGCATGAAGAGAAGGACGATGACGATGTTGCCGCGGCTGGCCATGGCTACACCAGGTTGAGCAGGAAGATGTAGCCGCGCACCTGCTCCTTCTTGTTGACCTCAATGCGGTACAGGACCGAGTTGGCGTCGGGGAAAAAGGTCACATAGAAGTCGCTGACCTCCTCCAGCAGCGGCTGGAAATTCCCGCCGTCGGCCTTGCGCTTCAGCGTGCGCTGCGAGGGGTAATAGCGATAATCGACCTTTTTCAGGGCGATCACGGTGCTGTTGCGGACGAAGTCATGCTGCAGCCGGTTTTTCAGGACCAGGGCGCCGTCCAGGCGGTACTCGATCTCGTTCAGCTCCCAGGCTTGGCCGGCGAGGTCGTAGATCAGCACGGCCTTGCCTTTCTTGAAGAAATCATTACCGGCCACCCTGATCGCCTGCTGCCCGCGGGCCGCCCCCTCCAGAAGCAGCTCGTCGGCGATGCCGTAGCTGCAGGAGAAGGAGCCGGCGGCGCTGGCGAACGGGGCGAGCCCACACATCTGCCGGGCCTCCTGCAGCCGCATGCCGCACTTGTTCAGGTCGGACTTGATGGTGTCCACGGCGTGAAAGATCGCCTCCAGGCGCTCCTGGTTGCCGGTGATCTTCTTGTCCACCCGCGCCGCCTCGGTCGAGTGCGCAATGATCACCGTCAGCACGCCCAGCCCCAGGGAGAGGGCGATCAGCATTTCCAGAATGCCGAATCCCTTGATCATTTTCCCACCTCCTGGATGAATCGCGAGCGGTAGAAGACCAGCGGCAGCGCGATGCGGGCGACTGCGACCTCGAGGCGGATCTTCTTCAGGAAATCCCCGGCCGCCTCCACCCGCCAGGCGACGCGGAACTCCCGCTCTTGGCGCGCATGGGCTCCTGAGGCCAGTTCCGGAGAAGCCGCCGGCAGGGAAGACAGGTAGTTCTTGAAATAGTCAAGGGTCTCGACCAGGCGGAAGCGCAGGGCCGCCTTGCGCGTCTGGTCAAGGGCCGTGACCAGGATGCGGGTGCTGGACAGGACCGCGAACAGAAGCAGCGCCGAGGCGACCATGGTTTCGATCAGCGTGAATCCTTTGTTCATGTTTTCCTCCTGCCGCCTGCTATTCAATTCCGGTGCCAAGGCAGCGTTCTGTGCCAAAGCCTTGCTGCACCTGCATTTCCGGCTTGAGCTCCTTACGAGCTCGTATCGTTCGATTTACGCTGGATGGTTTTTATGTAAAGTTTTGTATGCCCATCACCGGCGGCGGCCAAGGATGAGTTTTTCGATATAATCATGGATTATCGGTTATCCGCGACTTGTCCCCAGCCGAAACCGCCGCTTGGCACCGATCGTGAATGTCTCCCGGCAGGAGGTCACATGACAAAAACAAACAAATTCTTCACCCTGCTGGTCATCCTGGCGATGGCCGCTGTTTCCACCGTCTCCCTTTCCGCCGCCGAAAAGCCGGCGGCCGCCGGTAGCGACAAGCTGGTCAACATCAACACCGCCGACGCCAGCCAACTGGTCGGCCTGCCGCAAATCGGCCCCAAGATGGCGCAGCGCATCCTGGACTACAGGAAAAGCAACGGCAACTTCAAGCGCGCCCAGGATTTGATGAAGGTGAAGGGCATCGGCGAAAAGATCTTCGCCAAGCTGCAGCCGCTGATCACCATTTAAAATCGATGGCCAGGGGGGGCCGACGGGGCCTCCCCGCCGTCAACCAGGAGAAAAACATGGAAGAAAAGATCAAGGACTTGAGTTTGATGCTGATGTTCCTGACCGGCTGGGAAGAAGATTCGCGCAAGAATCCCGGCGAAAAAGCCTTCTGCTCATGGAAAGGCTACAGCTTCAAGGCCCTGAACGCGCTCGCCGATGAAAAACTGATCATCCAGTTCAAGGACAAAAAACTGGTGATCCTGACCGAAACGGGGAGGCAGATGGCCGAAAAGCTCAAAGCGCAATACCTGCACTGATCCCTGCCCTTTTGTCCGCATTCCCCGGAGGCGCGGCCCGCCGCGCCTCTTTTTTTTAACAGACTTTTTTCAGAATGCCTATTCCGCCTGGACCGCCAGGTGCGAGGCGGGATCGTTGGAGGTGTTGTTGGCCGTCGCGCCGAAGGACATCACCGTCCCCCTCCCCGACGTCGGCCGCACCCTCAGGATGACATTGTCGTATGAGTTCTCCGGATACGGCACGTTGGCCAGCGTGAACGGATTGAACGCCTGGAAATCATACCCCGCCAGCGTCCTGCTGAACGTGGTGCCGATCTGCCCGCCGTTGGCGTTCAGCAGTGTGTACTCCACCGTGACTGCATCGGCCAGCGGATTGTAGAAGCCGCATGTCGTGCGGTAGGTGGCGTTGTTCGTTATGTTCTGCACCAACATCGTCCGGCTCGTGTCGGCCGTTTCGGGATCGGCCAGGTTCAGCCCCGGAAACGTCTTCGAGTAATTTCCGTTCACCTCCCGCGCCGTTACATAGATATAGTGGGAGCTGTCCTGCGTGAAGAACTCCACCGCCCCCACCTTGCCGTAATAGTCGAACGCCCCGGCGTCCAGCCCATCGATCGTCTGCAGCATATTGGCGTACTTCATCTTCGCTCCAGTCGCGCCGCCAGTCCACAAAGCAAACGGGCCCCGCCGATTGCCGCCCCCGTAATCGAAGTACACCGACACCTGGGAGCCGCCGGTTATATCCACGATCTGCATCTCCGACATCCACGTGCCGCCGCCCGTCGCCAACGCCCAGATCGCCTCAGGCATCACCTGCAATGGACTCGGCTCGTTGCCAAGGCCGCTTACGCTCTGCACGGCAACATGCGCCGCCGGATCGTTGGTCGTGTTGTTCGCCGTCGCCCCGAAGCACATCACCTTGCCCGACCCCGACGTCGGCGTCACATGCAGTACAATGCTGTCGCTCGCAGTGTCCGGATACGGCACGCCGGCCTGGGTGAATGGGTTGAAGGCCTGAAAATCATGGCCAGCCAGCATACGGATGATCGTGCTCCCCACCTGGGCGTTGGCCGCGTTGAACAGCTTCAGCTCCAGCGTCACCGCGTCGACCGTCGGGTTGAAGAACCCGCACGTCGAACGGTAGCTGATGTTGTTGGTCAGGTTCGGGATGATCATCGCCCGGCTGGTCGTCGCCGTGTTGGCGTCATGCAGCGACAGCGCCGTGAAGGTCTTCGCGCAGTTGCCATTCAGCTCGCGCACCGCCACATGTATGGTGTGGCTACCGTCCTGGGTGATGAACTCCACCGCCCCCACCGTCCCGTAATACGTGAACGTGCCGGTATCCAGATTGTCGATGGTCGCCAGCAGATTATCGAACTTTTTGCTGCTGAGCGCGTTTCCGGAGCTGTTGTCCCACAGCAGGAACGGCCCGCGGCGCCCCGACGCCGTGTTGTAAAAAATGGCCACCCGGGAACCGCCCGTCATGTCGGTCACCTGCACATCCGATACCCAGGTGCCGCCCCCGGCCGCCGGCGCCCAGATCACCTCGGGCAGCACCTTGTACTGCGAAGGGGAATTGTACTTGTTTTCTGTGCCGCCACCGGAGATCAGGATCGCGCAGGCGGCCGACCAGAGCGATTCGCTGGCCGTATGGGTGGCGCAGCGGGCCATGGTCCTGACACTGTATGTGCCCGCCGCCGCCCAAATGTGCGACGCCGTGGCAGACCCCACGGCGAGCCAGCCCGAATCCGTGCCGTCGCCCCAGTCGAACTTATACTGCACGTCATGTCCCAGATCCGAGATCGAGCCCCCGCTGGCGTATGGATAACTGGCGCCGATGGTGCCTGCAGCCGGCCCCGTGGGAATCGTCGGCGCGGAAATGGTCTCGGTCGAGTAAGCAAGAATGGTAAAAACCGCATCGCTCGTATCGGTGGGGCTGCCATCGACCTCCTGCACCCGCACCAGGCAGGAGGTTGAGGGGGCATTGGGCACGGTCCAGGTAAAGCTGCCGTCATTTTCCGTGTTGATGGCTACCGGGTACCAGGTGCTGCCGTTCGTAGTGGAGCAGTCAATGTTGACATTGCCCACCGCTCCTGTTGAGCTCCAGGTGATGATGCGGCTATCGTTCCCCGTCCATATCTCGCCGCCGTTGGGCGAGGTGACGGTCAGCGAACCGCAGCTGTCGGGCGTGGTGGCCAGATACAGCTGACCCGAGCTTTGCCGCCACAGCAAGAAGAGCATGCCGCTGCCCGCAACCAGCGAGGGCTGGCGGAAACAGCCCAGGCCGGCACTGCTGGAAATGGTGTATGGGGTCCAGGCCCCCTGGTCCAGCACCGAAAGATAGAGATAGGGATAATTGGTATAGTTGGCGCCATCGCCATAGGCAACCAGGACGCGGCCGCAACTGTCGGTGGTCACCCCCGCCCAGGAGTCTTCCCCCGTCTGCAGCAGGCCGTTGCTGGGGCGGCTGGGGGTCGCCCAGGCGCCGCTGGCGCCCGATGGCTTGCTGGAGTAGTCGATCGATATGAGGCTGGTGGACATGGTGCGATGCACCTTGCCGCTGGAATCAACGAAGATGTTGCCAGCACCGTTGGTGTCGACGCCGGAGGCGCGCGGGATGATCACCGTGGACGCCGCTTCCAGCCCGGTCCCAGCCGGGGCATAGCGGTAGCGGGCGGCGCCGCCGTCGTCGGTCGTCCAATACATGTAGTTGCACCAGGTCGCATGGATGCCGCCTTGGGCATCGAGGGTCATCACCGGATCGCGCCATTCGGCGCCATCGTTGTACCCGGCGACGTCGAACTCCATGGCGCCGCTCCACGAACCGCCGGCCGGCTTGCGCTGGTAGATGAGGTGGGTGGCATCATCGCCATTGGACCCGTCGTAGTAGCCGTACAGGACATGGACCGTCTCGTTGTCCTCGACGACGACGCTGGGAGCGATGCAGCGCTGGACGCCGCTGATGCTGCGCAGCGTTTCCTTGGACCACACCCCCTGGGCATTGCGCCAGGCGTGCTTCAGCGCCTCGCCCCAGACGAAATGAACGGTCTGGCCGTCGCGGCGCACGCACACGCGCGGCTGCGTCCACAAGCCGCTGATGCCATCGATGTAGAAATTGACGCCGGTATACTCCTGGCCGGCGAGGTAGTATTGGCCGCTGGTGGCGCTATAGATGACGCGGCCGTAATAGACGTAGCCGTTCTCGCTCCACAACAGGTGGAGATTGCCGCTGCCGTCGGCCAGCAGGTCGTAGTCGTCGCCGGAACCGCAATTCAGGATGCTGCCGCTGGCATCGCGCAACGGATATACGGTGTAACTCTGGGCTTGCAGCCCGATGACGGTTGCCAGCAGAAAAAAAAGGGCACTGGAGCGTATAATCAACCGCGTCATTCTGCCATTGCGCATGCGATCCTCCTAAACGGAAAAAGAAATGAATACTTGGTGTGGTCACAATAAACACTGAAATCAAGCAACTTGCATGCCAAGAATAAGTGCTTTGTTATCGGCATTTTTTCCTTTTGGAAAGAGAATGGGGTAAATAATCGGGGAAAAAAGTTACAAAAAATGTCACTGCTGGGATTCGCGGACCTTTCATAAGCACCTGGTCGCAGGGAAGAATAATCTCTTCCATAATGATAATGGTAATCTAAAACGATCGATACGTCAACCGTTCTGGTGACAGTTTAAATTGGTCGGTTATTTGCCGTTTACGGCATCAGGGGGCTTGCTGGTCCGGAAAATCTGCACCAGCAGCTGCCTCCTGGCCGCCAGATCCAGATTGAATTGACGGTTGGCCGCCGTCTCCGGCCGGGGTTTCCATTCGTCCGAAATGCGCTCGAGAGCAGCGAACAATTGCCAGCCGTAGGTGTATTTTTCCATGTCGATCCACAGCAGGGCTTCGATCTGCCCCTGGCTGAATTTCTTGGCATCGACCTTCCGGGAGCGCAGGCGCGGATCCATCACGATGTCCACGACTTCCGAGGCACGGACGACCGTTTGCCTTTGCCGGCGGGTCAAACGGGTGTTGCTTTTTAGCAGGTCGTCAAGGACAGATGACTCGGGAATGACCCGATAGCGGATCCGCGCGATCTCGCTTGTATCCATTTCCTTGCCCAGATGCTCCAGGACATGGCGATCGATCAGATAGCCGACCGGATGCTGGCGCTGAACCGCCTGCTGCTCGGCCGTAAGGTAGACCTGCTGGTTGAAAACGTTCTGCAGCACGAACAGCCCGAAAAACGTGACCACACCGGCAAGGAGCGGCGTGGCCAGCCAGCCCAGCGCGATGTCCCCCAGGACCTTGTAGCGGATCCCCCTGCCCCTGCGGACAATGCTGATGCCAATGATGCCGCCGATGACCGCCTGCGAGCTGGAAATGGGGACCAGCGGGATGGTCGGCAGGCCGTGCGTCAGCAGCCAGCTTTCCAGCGTCCGCGAAGAAAACAGAAAAAGGACGAGCGATTCGGCCAGTACGACGACAAAAGCCGCCAGCGGGGAAATTTTCAGCAGATCGTTGCCGACGGTCTGGATGACCCGGCGCGAATAGGTGAAAACGCCGACGGCGATGGCGACGGCGCCCAGGAAAAAGAGCTGCTGGACGCCGGTCAGCGTGAACAGGCCGGCCAGGGTGACATCATGAAAAGGGGTGACCGCGACAAAAACCCCCATGACATTGGCGATGTTGTTCGCCCCCAGGCTGTAGGCTCCGAAGGCGCCGACGATGATCAGCCCGGTGCGCGTGTAGGAGTCGAGAGTCAGAAGATGGATGCGGGACCGTTTCAGCACGCCACGCAGCAGCCAATATAGAAAGGCCGAGATCAATGCCGTGAGCAGGATCGACGCCCCCCAGCTGAAAACGATCCGTGTCAATGAGCGAAAATCGGTGACGGAGCCGGAAAACAGGTTCCAGCCCAGGATGGCGCCGATGATGGCCTGCGAGGTCGACACCGGCAGCTTCAGCTTGGTCATCCAGTATACGGACAGCGCAGTGGCCAGGGTGACCATGAAGGCGCCGGCCATGGCGTTCACCGCGCCCAGCTTCTCGAGGGTCGCCGATGTCCCGGACCCGCCGAAGACCGCGCCCAGGATGACGAACAGGCTGCAGATGGAAGCGGCCGTCTTGAAGCGGACCATCCTGGAGGCGACGGCGGTCCCGAACACGTTGGCGGCATGGTTGGCCCCCAGCGACCAGCCCAGGAAAAGTCCGCCGATGAGATAGATGTAGATCATGGGCCGTGCCGCTTCAGAAGTTGCGCTTGATCGTGCTGATGCCCAGGCGATCGGCGACGTCTTCGGCATGGTCGGAGATGTCCTCGATATGCAGGGCGAAATAGCGCAGGTGGATCTTCTGGCTCAAGTCGAGTTCGGAGGCGAAAATACGGCGCTTGAGGCGGTCGCTGATCTTGTCCGCTTCCTTCTCATAAAAATAGACTTTGTGCAGATAGTTCTTCACCATGTTGAAATCGTGAAAAAAGGCGCGGACGGCCGTCACCAGGCTCTCGGCCGAATTCATGCAGACATCGGCAAGCGCGAGATAGTCCGCGTCGTATTCGGCGGGGATCACCGGCATCTCCACCGAAAACTGGGTCAGCGATTTTTTTTCGGCATTGATCACGGTGTCCATGTTTTCCAGCAGCCCCAGGACATCGCCGCGGATCTCGGGGATCAGCGAATACATGTAGAGCTGGCTTTCGATGTCGTGCCGGAGTTCGTCGGCCCGGTTCTCCAATTTGGAGATTTCGCCGATCGTGCCTTCGAACAGATCGATCTCGCCGTCCAGGTACTTCTTGATGCCGTTTTTGAAAATGATCGAACTGCGGCTGACCGTATCCAGGAATTCATCGATCTGCGTTTCCAGCACCTTCGATTTCTTCGAATGAATGAAGCTCATTTTTTCTCCCGCATGGGCAATGGGCTACAGTGTAGCGCCATTTATTATTTTTGGCAACGGGCGACCGGCGATCAGGCCTTCGTTCCGGCGGCGTCCCCCCCGCTTTTCAGCAGGTCGCGGAAAAAAACGAGATAGGCGACCGCCAAAACGATCAGGGCCAGGAGAAGCAGCTTCGATTTTTTCGTGCTTTTGAATGTGCAGGCCAACGCGATCTCGTCCCCGAGCTTGACGTCGTCGGCGGCAATGCGGACGATGTCCTGGCCGTCCTTCCTGGAAAACGCGTACGGGAAGGCCGTTCCGGACTTCCTGGCTTTCGGGGAAAAACTGCTGACGGCATTGAACACAAACCCGCCGGGAAGAACGAGTTCCGCCGAAAACATTTCGATGCGGGCGAACGTCACGTTCACGAAGCGGTAGCCCAGTTCCCTGTTGCCGAACGGGGCGGACGGACCGCCACCGGCAAAATAATTTTTCACCCGGAAAGAAATTTCCAACTCTGCCGGCGGCGTGCCGCTTGCGGAAAAATCCAGGGCCACGAAATAATTGCCCTTGTTCTCCACCTGGCGGACGGCGTCGGGGGCGATCCCCCGCGCCTGCAGGTTCAGCAGCGCTGCCTGGCGCACGGGGATTCGGATCGTGGGTTCCGCCTGGCCGGCAAGCACCAGCGACAAGCGGACCGCGGCGGAACCGTCGCTGTGGAGAACGACCGTTTCGTCATAGCGGGAAAGTTCACCGCCGTATGCCGGCGCGAACGCTCCCAGGCAAAGGACGAACAGGCAGCAGGACAGCACTCGCTTCATCATGGCATTCGTCTCCGTGCTCATGGCGTGATGCCCAGCCATCTGAACCAGGTGAATCCGGCGATGGTCAGGATGACGATCCCCAGGGTGGCCACGATGAAGCCATATTTGATATTGTCGAGGACCGAATACTGCCCGGTACTGAACAGGATGACGTTCGGCTTGGCGTTGATCGGCAGCGTGACCACCCAGTCGGTGGTGAAGGCCGCCGGCAGCGCCAGTGCCAGAACCGGGAAGCCGAGTTGCTGGGCGACGGCGATGACCATGGGCATCATGATGATGACGCGCATGGTCTTGCTGGTGAAGACAATGTGGGCGTACATGTTGACGGCGATGATGACGACATAGACGACCCAGAAATTGGTTCCCTTGCCGATGTGAAACGACTCAAAAAGATTGCCGATCGCCCAGCGCGCCGCTCCCGAGTTGTCAAGGGCGAGCCCGCCCGCGTAGGCGCCGGCGCTGAACAGCATCAGGTGCCAGGGGATGTCGGCCTCGTTCCACTTGATGATGCCGATCCTGGGCAGGAAGGTGATCACCGCCCCGACCATCGCCGCCATCACCGGATCGACCTGAAAGCCGAACCAGGCCATGTGAAAGCGATCGCTCACCCACAGGAAAATGACCAGCCCGAATATGATCGCCGCTTTCTTTTCCTGAAAGGATATCTTCCCCATGCGCCCGAGCTGGCGCTTGAGGGTATCGATACCGCCCTGGATGCTCGGTTTTCGTTCTTCGGGCTTCAGGCGGAAAAGCAGCTTGGGGCCAATGAACCAGGCAATGGCCATGGTAACGATCACGACCGGCAGGTTGGCGAACATCCAGTCGGTATAGAACACCTTCTCCCCGCTCAGCGACAGGATCAGGGAAATGGCGATCAGGTTGGCCGTGCTGCCCGTCATGAAGCCGGAGGAGAAAATGTTGATGCCCAGGAGGTTCTGCAGGAAAAGGTTTTTGCCGAAATTGTTCGACTTGTCGCTGGTGGAACCGTAGATCGCCGCCACCACCAGCATGAGCGGCAGGGTCATGACCGCGCGCGGGGCCGTCGCCGGGATCAGCGGGGCCAGGCAAAGCTGCAGGACGATGAAGGCGAACAGCATGGTGGAGGCGTTGTGGCCGAAACGGATGATCAGGTTCAGGGCCAGCCGCCGGGCCAGGTTGGTCTTCACCAGGATGGAACTCAGGACGAAGGCCATGACATTCAGCCAGATCACGTCATAACCGAGCACCCCCAGCACGTGGTCCTGGTCCCAGGCGTCGGTGAAAACCAGGGCGAGCATCAGGATCAGGGAGGTGAGATAGGTGGGAACCGGCTCGCAGATCCACCAGACCAGGGCCAGGGAGAAGCAGGCCAGGACGGCCTGGCCGGCGGCGGTCAGGCCGGCCGGGGTCGGCATGTAGAACAGCAGCAGGAAAACGGCGATGCCCAGGGGGAAACCCAGGTATTTCATCCACTTTTCGGTCGCGTTCGCTTTCCGCTCCGGAATGGTCGCCAGCTTGTGCTTGTCCAGGTCCAGCAGCTCGTCCAGTTTGCGGTTGGCCTCATCCACCTCCGCTGTATCCCGATGGACCGGGGCGGTGCTCAAACCGCTCCGGCCCGCTTCATTGCCCATGTCAGCGACCGCCCCCGCTCTTTCTTACTCTTGCCATTTTTTATACGGGTGCCGGATCAAATTGGAATTGAAATAACGGGGATCTCCGGAAACCTCGGCGCCGATCCAGTCGGGGAGATCGATCTTCTGCTTTTCATCGGCCAGCTCGACCTCGGCCACGACCAGGCCTTCATTCTCTCCGAAGAACTCGTCCACTTCGAAGACAAGGGCGCCGACCGCGATTTTATAGCGCTTCTTCTCGATGAGCGGCTTTTCGCAGATCTCGTCGAGCATGATGTTGGCGTCTTCGACGGAGATCTCGTATTCGAACTCCGAGCGCGACACACCCTTGGTGATGCCCTTGATGGTCAGGAAGCCCTCTTTTTCGATCGTGCGCACGCGGACGACCCGTTCCTTTGCCGAGGAGAGGTAGCCCTGGCGGTACACCGTTCCTTTCGCGGCCGCCTTCCATTGTTCCCCGTTGACCAGGAATTTTCTTTCAATTTCTTTGCCCATGATTTTTCCTTGTTAGTATACCACGGGAGCAGG
>JAQUQF010000274.1 GCA_028749105.1 Acidobacteriota bacterium
ACCAGGCGCTGATTGAAAGCTGGATGGAATGGGCTCCGACTCCGTCTCCTCCCCCTTCCGGCGGTGGCGGCGGGTGTTTCATCGCCACGGCCGCTTACGGCTCCTATCTGGATCCCCATGTGCAGGTGTTGCGCGATTTCCGGGATCGCCGGCTTCTGAAGAGCGGACCGGGGCGGGCGTTCGTGCGGTGGTACTATGACTATTCCCCTCCGGTGGCCGCGGGGATCGAGGGTCGCGAGGGCCTGCGGACGGCGACGCGGGTGCTGCTGACGCCGGTGGTTTTCGGGGTGAAGTATCCGC
Organism: Acidobacteriota bacterium; assembly: GCA_028749105.1. Classification (GTDB taxonomy): domain Bacteria; phylum Acidobacteriota; class Aminicenantia; order UBA2199; family UBA2199; genus UBA2199. The sequence goes on from JAQUQF010000274.1 coordinate 301, forward strand.
TGGGGTTGCTTGCCGGGTTCGGGTTCGCGGCGGTAGCAGTCGGCGGGATCTATTGCACCCGGCGGCGGGCCTCCCGCGCCTGATCCTTCCGGGTCTCGAACATTTCCGGCCCAGTCAAGCCGTGATCCGCGGCAACATGTCCGGCGCATGGGTCAGGACCGTGACGCGAGCGCCGGACCCTTTTTGCGCCAGGGCCTTGTCCAGGGCCCCCTGAACGGACGAAAAATGGCGGAAGCCCAGCTTTGCGGCCTCCTCCGCGCAGATGCCGTCGGAGACGATCCAGACCTCTTCCCGCTCCTTGACCTGCGCCCAGGCGATCGCCAGCGCGGCGCCCACCTCGTCATCGAGCTCTCGGATGGCGACCATCTCCCGTAGTCGCCGGGAGCCGTACGGGGTCATTTCCAGCATGTTGCAGTGCGTCTGCGCGATCCCTTCCGGGCAGGGGGTCGCCACGATCACGATCCCCCCTTTCTTGACCGCCAGGTCCGACGGGTAGAGGGTCTTGTGGGCCTGCCAGAACTCGATATCGCAGGGATGGGAGCTCGACAGGACGATATCGGCCTCCTCCGGGATCGGGACGTCGTAAACCTCCCGGGATCTTGCGACCCCGGCCCGAAACGCCTCCACCACGTCGCCGAAAAAGGCTTCAACGACCCGGCCGTGCCGATTGAGGACCGTGTTGAGGATCGTGTTCATCCCGACCCGGCGGGCCATCGCGTCAAGCTCCCGGCGGACGGGGTTCTCCAGGACGCCCAGGTAGGAACGGGGCGCCCGCACCGAAAGCAGGTGGGTGTAGGCCGTGGTCTCCTCGCCGGAGACGCCCGGCTGGATGATCTTCGCGCCGCCGGCGTAGCCGGGGATGTGGTGGGGGACGATGCTGCCGATTCCCATCTTGAAATCGGCCTCGATCACCGTGCGGTTGATCCGGATGCGTTCGCCGTTTTCCGTCGTTCCCACATCGACGAGTGCGGCCGCGTCCTTGTAGGGATGGTTGACGACCGGCACGCGGCGGAGCGTCTCCTTGCCGAATTTTTCCCGGATCTCCCCGTCCGTCATGAAGCGGTGGGTTCCGAGCGCGATGATTACGCGGATCTTAGCATCGGGTATCCCGGCCGCATTGCATTCGTCCAGCAGGATCGGAATCAGGACATCCGTCGGCGTCAGGCGTGTATTGTCGTCCGCGATCAGGACCGCGTTTTTCCGCCCCCGGAGCTGCTCCCGCAAGGGCAGAGCCCCGATGGGCGATGCCAACGCCCGCCGGATTTCCGCCCCGACGTCCTCTACCGGCGCCGCATCGTGCGGGGAGTACACCCCGACAAGATTGGCCTCGGGAATGCGAACCTCGATGCACTCTGTTCCATAGGGCAATATTACGTTGCGGATACTCATGTCCGGTACCCTTTTATTCCAGGATGGATCCCTTCATCGCCGAGCCCACCATCCGCCGGTAACGCTCCAGGAGCGAGCCCTTCGCGATGTTCGTGCTGTCGGGCGGTTTCCACGTTTTTTCCCGCCCCTCCAGAACCCGCGGATCGACCGCCAGCGTAAGGGTGCGCGCCGGGATATCGATCCGGATCATGTCACCCTCGGCGACGAGGGCGATGGGGCCCCCCAGATAAGCCTCCGGCGATACATGGCCGATGCAGGCTCCCTGCGTCGCGCCGGAAAACCGCCCGTCGGTGATCAGCGCGACGGTCTTGCCCAGCCCCATGCCGATGATTGCCGAGGTGGGCAGGAGTTGTTCGCGCATCCCCGGGCCCCCTTTCGGTCCCTCGTAGCGGATGACGACCACGTCTCCGGGTTGGATGATCCCGCCGAAGATCGCCGCCAGCGCCTCCTCCTCCCGGTCGAAGACGCGCGCCGGGCCGGAATGGACCAGCATTTCCGGGGCAACGGCGGCGCTCTTGACGACCGCGCCCTCGGGGGCCAGGTTGCCGCGGAGGATGGCGAGCCCGCCCTTGGGGGAGATCGGCGCTTCGACCGGATGGATCACATCGGGATTCAGAATTTCTCTGCCGGAAATGTTTTCGGCGACGGTCTTTCCGGTCGCCGTCAGGCAGTCGGGATGGATCAGCTTGTGGGCGGCAAGCTCGTTCATCAGGGCCGGGATGCCGCCGGCACGGTACATGTCGCCGGTAAAGAATTTCCCGGCCGGCTTGAGGAGGGTCAGATGCGGCGTCCGCTCGGCGATCTGGGAAAATTTGTCCATTTCCAGCGCGAGGCCGACCTCCCGGGCGATGGCGGGAAGATGGAGACAGGTGTTGGTGGATCCCCCGATTGCCATGTCGACGGCGATGGCGTTCTCGAAGGCGTCGCTCGTCATGATGTCCCGGGGCAGGATGTTCCGGTCGTGGAGCTGCATGATTGCCCGTCCCGCGTGCCGGGCCAGCGCGGCGCGGGCCCCGTAGGTCGCCGGGATCAGGGCGCCGTCGGTCAGCGTCATGCCGAGCGCCTCCGTCAACATGTTCATCGAGTTGGCGGTCCCCATCATGGCGCAGGAGCCGCATCCCGGGCAGGCCGCGTGCTCGAATTCGGTCAGCGCCGCTTCGCTCATCTCGCCCCGGATCACCTTCCCCTCGGCTTCGATCAGGTCCGTGTAGCAGACCTGCTTTCCCTGGAAGGAGGTGTTGTCCATCGGACCGCCGCTCACCAGGATGGCCGGGATATTAAGCCTCCCCGCGGCCATCAGCATCCCCGGCGTCACCTTGTCGCAGTTGGTCAGAAGCACCATGGCGTCGAAACCGTGCGCCGTGACCATCAGCTCGATCAGATCGGCGATCATCTCACGGCTGAGCATGGGCATTTTCATCCCTGCATGCCCCGTGGCGAGGCCGTCGCAGATCGCAATGCACGGGAACTCCAGCGGTGTTCCCCCCGCCTCGGCCACCCCCAGCTTGATCGCCTGGCAAAGCCCCTGCAGGTGAACATGGCCGGGCACCACTTCGTTGAAGGAGTTGACGACGGCGACCAACGGCTTTTCCAGAT
>JAQUQF010000275.1 GCA_028749105.1 Acidobacteriota bacterium
CGGCATCAATCTTCTTGCCGCCAAGTTCGATCACCTCGTCCTCTTTTCGCGTCACGCTCATCTTGCCGATCTTGAGCTCGCCAGGCCCCTGCGTGCCGATCGAGCGGAACGTCATGCTCTCCCCGCCCGCCAGGGTGAAGGGCCCCAGTCCCATCTGGAAGAGCTGGTTCCAGGGCGTCCCCCTGGCGGGGAATTTTTTCGCGACTTTTTTCCCCTGGAACGTCCCCGAGAGGACAATGGCCTCCCCCTGGACGACAGCGGTCAGCTCCATTTTTCGCGCGGGATCGCTGAAGGTCCACTCCAGGGTGGCGAGGTCGGCGGCGGTGCGGAAGGTCTGGCGGACGACGCCGCCGGCGCGGGTGGTAGCCAGCTCGACGCGGAAACCGCCGCCTTCGGGTATTATCGTGATGACATGAGTCGCCGCGGCCTCGCCTTCGACCTCGCGATAGGTCAGGGTTTCAGCCCCCAGCATGGAGAAGGTCATGATCCCGGCCAGCAGGAACGCCCCGCTGCCGGCCATGAAAAAGCGTTTTGACCAGGCGCCTCGATTCATGCCGGCATCATACCACGAATTTTATTATAAAAAAAAAGGGCCCCGCGAACGGGGCCCCTTTCCTTGTTTGCTTGCTCGGGATCAATACATGCCGCCGCCCGGGGGCATGGCCGGCGCGGCTTCCTTCTCTTCCTTGATCTCGCAGACCAGTCCCTGCGTGGTCAACAGCAGGCCGGCCACCGAGGCCGCGTTCTGCAGCGCCGTGCGCACGACCTTGGTCGGGTCGATGATGCCAGCCGCGATCATGTCGGTGTACTTCTCGTTCAGCGCGTCGAAGCCGTAGTTCTTGTTGCGGCCGCTGCGCACCTTCTCGACGATGATCGAGCCTTCGAAGCCGGCGTTGTTGACGATCTGCTTCAGGGGCATTTCCAGGGCCTTGGTCAGGATGTCGACGCCGAACTGCATGTCGCCGCCCGGCTTCAGTTTCTTCAGGTTCTGGGCCGCCTTGAGCAGGGCCACGCCGCCGCCGGGGACGATGCCTTCTTCGACCGCCGCCTTGGTGGCGTGCATGGCGTCCTCGACCCGGGCCTTCTTCTCCTTCATTTCGGTTTCGGTCGCCGCGCCCACCTTGATCACGGCCACGCCGCCCGACAGCTTGGCCAGCCGCTCCTGCAGCTTCTCGCGGTCGTAATCCGAGGTGGTGTCCTCGATCTGGCGCTTGATCTGGTTGATGCGGCCCTTGATGTCGTCATCCTTGCCGCCGCCCTCGACGATGGTCGTGTTGTCCTTGTCCACCGTCACCTTCTTCGCCGAGCCCAGCCAGTCCAGCCCGACCGATTCCAGCTTGACGCCGAGTTCCTCCGAGATCACCTTGCCACCGGTCAGGATGGCGATGTCCTCGAGCATGGCCTTGCGCCGGTCGCCGAAGCCCGGGGCCTTGACGGCCACCACGTTCAGCAGGCCGCGGATCTTGTTGTACACCAGGGTGGCCAGCGCCTCGCCCTCGATGTCCTCGGCCACGATCACCAGCGGCCGCCCCGACTTGGCGATCTGCTCCAGCAGGGGCAGCATCTCGCGCAGGTTGGAAATCTTCTTCTCGTTGAGCAGGATCAGGGGATTTTCCAGCTCGGTGACCATCTTTTCCGAATCGGTCACGAAATAGGCCGAGATGTAGCCGCGGTCGAACTGCATGCCCTCGACCATGTCCATGGTGGTGTCAAGCGACTTGGCTTCCTCGACGGTGATGACGCCGTCCTTGCCCACCTTGTCCATGGCTTCGGCGATGATCTCGCCGATGGAGATCTCGTTGTTGGCCGAGATGGAGCCCACCTGGGCGATCATCTTGCCCGAGACCTTCTGGCTCATCTTCTTGAGGTCGGCAACGACCTGCGCCACGCCGGCATCGATCCCCTTCTTGATCAGGGTGGGGTTGGCGCCGGCTTCGACCATCTTCAGCCCCTCGGTGTAGATGCTCTGCGCCAGCACGGTGGCCGTCGTGGTCCCGTCACCGGCGATGTCCGAGGTCTTGGAGGCCACTTCCTTGACCATCTGCGCCCCCAGATTCTCCAGCGGGTCCTTCAGGTCGATCTCCTTGGCCACGGTGACGCCGTCCTTGGTGATGGTCGGCGAACCGAACTTCTTTTCCAGGACGATGTTGCGCCCGCGCGGGCCCAGCGTCGCCTTCACGGTATCCGCCAGCTGGTTGATCCCTTTCAGGAGCGCCTTCCTGGCATCCTCGCCCAAAATGATTTCTTTAGCCATTTTTCCTCCTAATTACTGATTGTCTGAAACACGCAACCGTTTACTTGACGACAGCCAGCAGGTCGGACCTGGAGATGACCAGGTGCTTTTTGCCGCCGATCTTAATCTCCTGGCCGGCATACTTGCCGAACAGTACCTTGTCGCCCACCTTCAGCAGATCCTTGAGCGGTTTTCCCTCTTTAAGGTCAAAGTCATAACCGATGGACTTGACAATGCCCATCATGGGTTTTTCCTTGGCCGTGTCGGGAATCACAAGAGATCCTACTTTTTCCTCTTCCTCGATCGGTTCTACTAGAACCCGGTCATCCAAAGGCTGTAAATTCATGTTATTACCTCCTAAAATGAATTTATTTCTGTAAAAACAGTATAAAATAAAATTTATCGCTTGTCAACGCTTAATATTTTATTTATCAAAATAATATGAGTGTCATTTTATCAAGGCAAAAGTAGCCAGTAGTCAGTAGTTAGTAGTCAGTAGAAAGAAATTTACTCGATCTATCATAAAAATAGCTCCTCGTAATCTGATTTTTCTACTAACTACTGTCTACTAACTACTAACTACTTGTTTTTTTATCAATCCTGTAACTTTTTCATTCCGCGTTACGCGTTACGCGTCACTCGTCACGAATGATCGGTTACTCCCGGCCTAACCCAACCAAAAAATAATAGTCAATAATGAAAATATGGTAATAGGCACTCCTGCCCTGGCATGCTCGCCGAAGCGGATCACTACACCATATTCGCGGGCGCTTTCGATGACAATCAGGTTGGCGATGCTGCCGATGGTGATCAGGTTGCCGGCAAAGGTGCTGGCCAAAGCGGTCACCACCCATTGCAGCGGCTGCAGCGGGTCCAAAAACTTCACCAGCAGCATGACCGCCGGCACGTTGCTGACCAGGTTGCTGAGCAGCGCCGACAGCCCAGTCAGGTGCCATACCTTCTCCAGCGAAAGCCCCTGCATGGCGAGCCCGGCCATCAGGTGCTGCGGCAGCTTCACCGCGGCGAACCCGGCCATGACGATG
>JAQUQF010000276.1 GCA_028749105.1 Acidobacteriota bacterium
CACCAGCATCTATGTCACCCACGACCAGGTGGAAGCCATGACCATGGGCTCCAAGATCGCCATCGTCAATGAGGGGGTCATCCAGCAAAGCGGCACGCCGATGGACATCTACGACACGCCGGTGAACTAGTTCGTCGCCGGCTTCATCGGCTCCCCGCCCATGAATTTTTTCGAGGCTGTCGTGCAGGTGGAAAACGGCCAGACCTTCATGCAGGCCGACGGTTTGCGGCTGCGCCTGCAGGGGGACCTGGCCAACAAGATCAGGGTGGAGGGGTTGAAGGAATACCTGTTCGGCATCCGGCCCGAGAACCTTCATGACGCCGAGTTCTTAGAAAAAACCGCCGGATTCGAAGTGTTCGGCGCCCAGGTGGAAGTGGTGGAGCCCATGGGGGCCGAGACCTATGTCCACGCCATGGCCGGCAAGAACCGTTTCGTGGCCCGGGTGACACCCAAAACCAAGGCCCGCGTCGGCCAGGCTATGCGCCTGGCCATCGAGACCGTCAAGATCCATGTGTTCGATAAAATGACTATGAACGCCTTGCGCTAGGAGGAGCTGAAATGAAAAAAACGATCGTTGTCCTCGCCGTTTTCCTGGCCCTGTTCGCCCTGGCCGGGATGTGCTTCGCTCAAGCCGTCACCATCGTCTTCTGGCACTCGTACCGCGGCATGGAAAAGGATGCCCTCGAAGAAGTGGGGGCGAACTTCACCAAGGCCCATCCCGATATCCGCATCCAGTTCCTGCAGGTGCCCTTCGACGCCCTGCCCGACAAGATCACCGCCGCCGTGCCGCGCGGCAAGGGCCCCGACGTCTTCATCTTCGGCCACGACCGCGTGGGCTACTGGGCCGACAAGAAGGTACTGGAGCCGCTGAGCCTGTGGGTGAAAAAGGATATGGCGGCCCTGTACATGCCGACGACGCTGGAGGCGCTAACCTACGAGGACGCCCTCTACGGCCTGCCTACTTCCCTGAAGTGCACGGCCTTGATCTACAACAAGAAGCTGATCAAGACACCGCCCAGGGACACGGCCGAGATGATCGCCATGGCCAAGAAAAACACCAATGTCGGCCAGAACAAATTCGGCCTGGTCTACGAGATCGGGCTGACCTATTACAACTCCGCCTGGCTGTTCGGCTACGGCGGCGGCATCTTCGACAAGGACGACGAGCCGATCGTCAATGCGGCCGGCAATGTCAAGGCGCTGGCTTTTGTCTACGACCTATACCGCAACCAGGGCATCATGCCCGAGGAGATCACCAACACCCTGGTGACGACGCTGTTCAACCGGGGGCAGGCGGCCATGGTCATCAGCGGCCCCTGGTTTCTTGGCGAGATCGAGAAGGGGATTGACTTCGCCGTCGCCCCGCTGCCCGTGATCTCGGAGATCAAGGCCAAACCCCGCCCGTTCCTTACCGTGGAGGCGATGTTCATGTCCTCACAGTCCGCGCTCAAGAAGGAGGCCTTCGAGGTCCTCAAGTATTTCACCAGCAAGGAGGCGCTGCTGGTGATGGCCAAGAAGGGCGGCCAGCCTGTGGCCAATCTCCAGGCGTACGACGATCCCGCCGTAAAGAACCACCCATTCATCCCGGTTTTCAAGCTGCAGGCCGAGACGGCCGTGCCCATGCCCAACATCGCCGAGATGATGATGGTTTGGACCCCCTTCGACCTGGCCATCGGCAAGGTCCTGAACAGAACGGCCAAGCCCAAGGAGGCGCTGGACGAGGCGCAGGGCAAGATCGCCAAGGACATCGAGGCGTTCAGGCAGTAATGACGCGCCGACTATGAACAACGGGACCAGGAAGAACGCCGCCGTTCCCATCGCGCTGCTGGCCGCCCTGTGCACGGTGCTGGCCGGCTTCCTGGTACTGGACCGCGCCTTCAAGCTGGATCGCCGGCAGGACGTCTCGCTGGCGCAGGCGCACCTGTGGCTGCGGCCGCTGGCCCTCGTTGTGGAAAGCGGGACCGGCGGGGCGGAGAAGCTTTCTGCCCTAGCCGGCGCTGCCCGCCGCGCCGACCCCCGCATCGGCGGGCTGCAGGTGCTGACCGGCACGAACTTCCTGTATCATTCCGACGCGCGCAAGCTAGGGGCCGACGTCGACCCCGAGGACGCCGCCGACAAGGCGCTCTATGACAGCGGCGTGGAGATCCGCTACCTGCTGAAATCGTCGCGGCGCAAGCCGTATCTCCTCGATCTGGACCGCAAGGCCGGCACGCTGGCGCTGAGCGAGCCGGCGTTGCAGGGGCGCCGCAAGAGCATGGGAACCCTGCGCATCGTCTACGGGCTGGAGAAGGTCCACGGGGCGCTGGACTGGAGGATATGGGGCCTGTTCCTGGCCATTTTCCTCTCTTTCTACTTCCTGCAGATAAAATTCTTCAAGTGGCGCTGGCCGCTGGCCGCGGCCTGCCTGCTGATCGCCCTGGCCGCCGGGTCGCTGCTGCTGATCACCAACGAGGGCCGCAACCAAAGACAAGCCGGCGACGCCAAGCTGCTCCAACTGGCCAAAGTCGGCGCCGTCCTGGCCCGAGAGGCCCCGGAGCTCATTCCCGTCTTTGCTGCCGACCTCAAGGGTGGGTTGTTCAGCGACATGCTGGGCGAGTGGAAAACGGCGCGCCTAGTCCCTGCGGGTGCGGGGGAGGGTTCCGCAGTCGGCGCGACAACGGTCACGGAACGCGCCGCTTTGGCAGACGGCGACGCCATCGTCCTGGAGGCCGATGCGGCGGCGCGGGCCGGACGGCGGCAGCAAAGCGTGGGTCAGCTGAAGGTTATCCTGGCCATTTTCGGCCTCCTGGCCGGCCTGCTGCTGTTCTTCATCATGGCCGGGCATGCCCTGCGCACCCTGCGCGCGCTCAACAGATTCCGCTATTCCTACATCATGGTTTTCCCGGCCATGGTCGGGATGATCGCCCTGGTCCTGCTGCCTTTCCTGTACGGCCTTTCCATGGCCTTTTTCCGGGTGCCGCCCAGCCAGGACGGCAAGTGGGTCTTTGTCGGGCTGCAGAATTTCATCAAGATCCTGACCGATTTCCACCCCCTGACCCCGGAGAATTTCTACTTCATCCTGCTGGTCACGCTCATGTGGACGGCGATCAACGTCTTCCTGCACGTGAGCATCGGCCTGACCCTGGCCGTGATCCTCAACAAGCCCGGCTTCCCGCTCAAGCGCGTCTACCGCGTGCTGCTCATCCTGCCCTGGGCCATGCCCAGCTACATCACCGCCCTGATATGGAAAGGCATGTTCCACAAGCAGTTCGGGGCCATCAACGCCTTCATCAAG
>JAQUQF010000277.1 GCA_028749105.1 Acidobacteriota bacterium
GCCGATGATGGTCGCCGCCGAGCCGATGTTGCTCGCCGCCGCCAGGCCGATCAGGAACGGCACCGGGTTCATCCGCGCTTCCAGGATGGCGGCGCAGAGGATCGGCGTGAAGGCCAGGCAGACGATATCGTTGGTCAGGAAGGCCGACAGCAGGGCCGAGGAGGCCATCACCGCCGCCAGGAAAAGGCGCGGCCGCGCCAGCAGCCCGGTCAGCCGCAAGGCCACCCGGGTGTAGAAACCGCTGAGCTTGAACTGGGCCGAGATCACCATCAGGGCATAGAGGAGAAGGATCGTCGCGATGTCGATGGCGGCAAAGGCCTGGCTCGTGGTCAGAACCTTGGCGGCGACCATGGCGATGGCGCCGAGCAGGGCGATGCCGGTGCGGTCGAGGGCCAGCCCGGGAATGCCGCCGACCGCCACCCCGGCGTAGGTGACAAGGAAAATCAACAAAGCCATTTGTTCCATTGGCTCCTCACCCTTTTGTCAGAATTTTTCTTTTATCACCGGCAGAAAACAGAGTCAAGGAAGTTCGAACTATCGTGACACGTAACGGGTGACGCGTGACATGGTGCAGCATGTTCCAGGTGTTATTGCGGGGGAAGACCATGTTAGTGCCTTTCTCGCGTTACGCGTTACGCGTCTCGCGTCACGGTTGTCCGCATATACCTTGACACACAAGGCCAATCCCTGTAAATTGGCGCCATGGAAAAATGGCCGTTGCGCTTGGGTAAATTCCTCTTCAAATACCGCAGCTTCACTCCCCTGCCCCTGATCCTGCTGACCTTCATCTTCTTCAAGCCCCTTTCAGCGTCGTGGCAGTGGACCGCTCTCGGCCTGGCCATCGCCTTCCTGGGCGAAGGGATGCGCATCGCCAGCGTGGGCTTCGCCGGCAGCGGCACGTCGGGGCGGGAGAGCTTTCTCAAGGCCGACAGCCTGAACGCCACGGGTCTCTACTCGCTGGCGCGCAATCCCCTCTACTGGGGCAACATGCTGATCTTCGCCGGGTTGCTGACGGTTTTCGCCAATCCCTGGGCCCTGGCGCTCTTCGTGGTCTTCCTTTTCCTGCAATACCATTTCATCGTCCTGGCCGAGGAATCATATTTAAAGGAACGGCACGGCGGGACTTACGAAGAATACTGCCGCCGCGTCCGCCGCTGGCTGCCGCGCTTTAACCACTGGGCGCCGCCTGCCAGGGCGTTCGACATCAGAAAGGTGATCTTCAAGGAGAACGACTCCTGCTTCAACCTGCTTTTTGGCGCCCTGCTGATCGCGGCCTGGAAGGGGAAATATTTTTCGGGCCGCTGGCGCCACGACCTGCTGTTCGCCGCGGCGGCGGCCTGCCTGGTTTTGATTTATGCCGCAATTAAGGTATTGAAAAAGAGGGGCCGAGCGAAAACCGCGGCCTAGAAGTTCCTGACGATCTTGTCGATCAGCGCCGAGCTGGAATAATTCCCCGACAGCTTGAAGATGACGAGCTTGCCGCCGCGCGCCTCGACCTCGGCGCGGCCGACGACCTCGGCAGGCGCATAATCGCCCCCCTTGACCAGGACATCGACGCAATCCAGCTCCCGGATCAACTCGAGCGGCGTGTCCTCGGCGAAGGGCACGATATAATCGACGCTTTCCAGGGCGGCCAGGACCTCCATCCTCTCCGCCAGCGGGAAGATCGGCCGCTTCTCCCCTTTCAGCCGCCGCACCGACGCGTCGTCATTGATGCCGACCACCAGCAGGTCGCCCTGGCTGCGCGCGAACTCCAGCAGCTCGACGTGGCCGGGATGGAGCAGGTCGAAAACGCCGTTGGTGAAAACGATCTTCTTGCCTTTCTGCCCTGCGAGCTCGCGCCTGAGGGAGAGGGCGCTCTCATGAATTTTCATCTTTCGTGAAGGAGATGTTGTCGGAGAATTCCCAGCGGTGGGGAATGCGGGCGATGCCCACGTCGCGGTGGCTGGAGACGACCTTGAAGGAGTACTGGAAGTGGTGGTAGTCAAATGGGTAGCCGTCGCGCTTGTGCACGGCGATATCCAGAAAATAGGTGCCGTTGACCAGGCCCAGCTCCGGCACCGTCAGCCGCACGCTGCCCTTGCCCTGGATTTGCCGGGCCGAATAATTTTCCAGCAGCGTGTTGGAGCCGTAGCAGCTGATGCCTTCGCCATTGAACACGCCGATGCCGAAGACGAAGTCGCTTTCGGCGGCGTGGGCCTCCACGTCGAACTGGATGGCCAGGGGCTCATCGGCCTGAAAAATGTATTTTTCATTGTCCGCGGCGTCGAACATCCTGACATTGCTGATCTCAATCTCGCGGCTGCCCCACCTTTTCTCCTTTTCCCGCCCGCTGGCTGCTTCCTCTTCGCCGTGCAGGGCCAGTGACTTCACCTCATCCTTCTTGCCGACGTATTCCAGGTAGGCGTCGGTCACGCGCTTGGGATAGCCGCGCATCTCGATCTTGCCTTTCTTGATCCAGATGACCTCGTCGCAGATCCTTTCGATGGTGGCCAGGTCGTGGGAGACGAAGATGATGGTCTTGCCGTGGCGGCGGAACTCGTTGATCTTGTCCAGGCACTTGGGGACGAACGAGGCGTCGCCGACGGCCAGCACCTCGTCGATGAGCAGGATATCGGGGTTGACGTTGGTGGCGATGGAAAAGCCGAGGCGCATGAACATCCCCGAGGAATAGCTCTTGACCGGGTTGTCGATGAACTCCTCGAGCTCGGCGAAGCGCACGATCTCCCCGTACCTCTCCTGGATCTGCCTACGCGTCAGCCCGAGGATGACGCCGTTGATGAAGATATTTTCCCGGCCGGAGATCTCGGGGTGGAAGCCGGCGCCGAGCTCGATCAGCGCCGAGATGCGCCCTTGCGTGATCACCTCGCCCGCCGTCGGTTTGCTGATGCCGGCCAGGATCTTCAGCAGCGTGCTCTTGCCCGAGCCGTTCTCGCCGATGATGCCCAGGGTCTTCCCGGCCGCGACGTCGAACGAGACGCCGCGCAGGGCTTCGAAGCGCTCGCCGGTCTTCAGGTCGCCGAAGAGGGTCTTGTTGACCAGGGCGCTCTTGATGGTCAGGAACTTGTGGCTGTCGGCGTTCTTCTTGTAGAACTTGAACATATCGCGAACCTGGATGGCGTCCATGTCAAACCTCTTCCACGAAGGTGTCGCGCAGCTTGTCGAAGAGCAGGTAGCCCAGGTATAAAAACAGCAGGCCGACCAGGATGGTGACCGAAAAGCGCCGCCAGTGCGGCAGCGAGCCGATGAAGAAAGAGTAGTGGTAGGACT
>JAQUQF010000278.1 GCA_028749105.1 Acidobacteriota bacterium
GCCCGCGATAGCTGATCTCGCCGTCGCGGTCCTCGTAAACCTGGGGGGCTGAATGGCGGGCCTTCACCTGCACCACCGGGCCCTTCTCGAAGAACAGGCCTGAGAGCTTGATCGCGTCCTCCAGGGCTCCGCCGCCGTTGCCGCGCAGGTCGAGGATCATCCCTTCCACTCCCCGGGCGGTGAGCTTGCGGATCTCCTTCTCGACGTCGTCGCCGGCGTTGCGGCCCGCGGCACGGTTAAAGTCGTGGTAGAACTTGGGCAGGTAGATATAGCCGAAGGAACGCTTCAGATTGTCGTTGACCAGCACGGCCGAGCGGGCATAGGTCTCCTTGAGCTCGACCACATTACGCACCAGCGCGACCGTCAGGATGCGGCCATCGGGCTTGCGCACGGTCAGGCGCACCAGGCTACCCTTCTTGCCGCGCACCAGGCGGGCGGCATCGGAGACGCTCATGCCCACGATGTCGACGGGCTCCTCGTCGCCCTGGCCGACCTTGAGGATGACATCCTCGACCTTGAGGACGTTCTGGATCCAGGCCGGGCTGCCGGGGATGACATCATAGATCTTGACATAGCCGTCATCCTCGCCCAACAGGGCGCCGATGCCCTCCAGGGTGCCCGACATCTCGATGTCGAAGTCCTCCTTGGCGCGCGGCGGGAAATACTGGCTGTGGGGGTCGAAGATGGAGGTCAGGGAATTGAAAAAGAGCGACTGCATCTCCTCCGAGCGCTCCTTGAGCAGACGGCCGAACAGCCGCTCGACGCTCTTGCCCACCGCCTGGCGCGCCTTGGCCTCAAGCGCGGGGGAGAACTCGGACGCGGCAGAGGTTTTGGCCTCGCCTTCCTGTTTTCTGACGGCCGTCTTCTGCAGGTTGACATACTGGGTCAGGGTCAGGTACTTCAGCCACTTGCCCCACCAGGCGCGCAGCTGGCCAAGATCGCGGCTGGTCTCGCGCTTGTCGGAGTCCAGTTCGATCCGCTCGTCCAGGGTGAAGTCGAAAGGCTTGGCCAGGATCTCGCGGGCAAATCCCTGCACCTGCATCACACGCTGGCGCAGCAGCTGCCTGCCCAGGCGCGGCAGCGAGAAGTCGCCGGCCAGCAGCTCGTCGTCCACCTTGTTGGTATAGGCCTTGAGCGCCTCCAGGTCGGCCTGCACCAGGAAGTTCTTGCCGTTGTCCAGGTACTTCGTGTATTGGGCCAGGCTCTTGGCGGAGAATTCGTCATCGATCTTTTTGCCGCTGTAGTGCCAGTTGGCCAGCCAGTTGGCGATCATCTTGCTGAGGACCTTTTCCCTTTCCGGGACGGCTTCGTCGGGAGGCAGCGCCCCCGACAGGATCAGCGACAGCAGCAGGAGCAGCACTATTTTGATTTTCATGGACTTTCCTTGACTGTAGTATACGATTGTAGCGCGAATTTCGCCCAAAAACAAGGTCGAAAATTGCATGAACTCAGTGAAAGTGTCAGTGCCAGTGACAGCAAGAAACTGAAGCGAAGCTCAAGTGAGAGTAAGAGTGCCAGTGACAGCAGGAATAAAAGGCCTTTGCTAGTACGCTTAGGGCTTTGCTGACACTGAAACTGTCACTGACACTTACTGTGCTATAATTATTCATGCAATTCCAGGACCATTTGCCCGTCGACGACTACCGGCGCGAGATCGTGCGCGCCGTCAGCGAGAACCCGGTGGTGATCCTAACCGCCGAGACCGGCGCCGGCAAATCGACACGCGTCCCCTGGTGGCTGTGGCAGGCCGGCAAGCGGGTTCACGTCACCCAACCGCGGCGCATCGCCGCCCGCGCCCTGTCCAACTACCTGGCCCGCATGTGCCGCGTCCCCTGGGGCCGCGAGATAGGCTACCAGACGGGGCTTGACTCCAACAAGTCGCCGTCGACCACCCTGCTCTACCTAACCGACGGCGTGCAGATGGTGCGCGAGATCCAGGGCCACCGAGACTACGATGTGCTGATCCTCGACGAGATCCACGAATGGAACCTGAACCAGGAGGTCCTGGTTGGCCAGGTGCGGAAGAACCTCGACGAGGGGGTCTTTCAACGCACGGGCAAGCGCGCCCTGGTCATGAGCGCCACGCTCAAGGCCAGGCAGATATCGGCCTTCCTGCACAACGCGCCGGTGATCGCCGTCCCCGGCCGCGGTTTCCCAGTCGACTGCCAGCGACGCCACCCCTGTTTTCTCCTGCCCGACGCCGCCACCCTGCTCGAAGAGGGGCACAATGTCCTTGTATTCCAGCCCGGCAAACAGGAGATCGACGACACAATCGAGAATTTAAAGGAGCTGCTGGATCACGACGGTCGCAAGGCGGTCATCTTGCCGCTGCACTCCGAGCTCTCCATCACCGAACAGTCCAAGGTCTTCCAGAACTACCCCCTGCCCAAGGCTGTGGTGGCCACCGACATCGCCCAGACCAGCCTGACCATCGACGACATCGACGTCGTCATCGACAGCGGCATCAAGAAGGAGGTGCGCCTGGTCAGCGGCATTGAGGGACTTTATCCCACCGAAATTTCGACATCGGAATGCAAGCAGCGCGCCGGCCGCGCCGGCCGCGTCAAGAAGGGTTTCTACATCCTCTGCTCGGAGCGGGGCATGGAGGACCGGCTCGACTATCCCGAGCCCGAGATCCGCCGCCTCAACCTGGAGAGCGTGGTGCTGCGCATGTTCAAGTGGGGCTTCTCCCCCCTGGAGTTCACCTTCTTTCACAAGCCCAACCGCAGCCTGATGCTCAAGGCCATCCAGAACCTGCAGACATTCGGTGCGCTGACCCCGGAGAATCGCGTGACCGCCGACGGCCGGCGCATGGCCGACCTGCCGCTGTCGCCGCGCAGCGCCCGCCTGCTGCTCGAAGCCGAAAAGGGAGGGCCGCGGGTCATCGACCGGGCGCTCAAGGCCATCGCCATCTTCGAGGCCCGGGGGATCGTCAGCAAGGAGTTCGCCGGCGAGTGCTACAACCCCGCCGCTCCCTTCAAGTCGGATCTGCTCAACCAGCTCGACCTCCTGGAGGACCTGCGGCGCAACTCCCGCCTGGTCTCGCGCAAGAAGGCGGCGCTGGCCCGCGAGATCTACGTGGAATTGAAAAAAAGGCTGGAAGTCCAGCCGGCGCGCGGGGCGCTTACGCTGGGCGAGCAGAAGCACCTGTTCCGCGCCGTCCTGTCGTGCTTTTGCGACGGCGTTTATTTCAAGGGCGAGGGCATTTACTGGCGGGAGGGCGAGGAGCGACAGATCGAGCGCACCTCGATCCTGAACGGGGCGCGGC
>JAQUQF010000279.1 GCA_028749105.1 Acidobacteriota bacterium
CGGGATGGTCTCGATCAATGCCTTGACGAGCTTCTCGTCCATGCGGTCGAACATGAACATGGCTTCCTCCTCTGCGGAAACATTATATGAATTCTTGCCGGCACAGTACAGGAAGGTGGTTGAAATCCGCTGTGTTCCGCGATTTTCTACTGCAGGGCCAGCAGCTTGTCGATGAATTCGTAATAGCCCAGGGGAGCGTCGGAAATTTCCACGCCGAAATCGATCAGGTTTGAAAAAGTCTTTTTGCCGCTGACCCAGCGGACAGTCCCTTTCATCTCGAACACCTGCCCGCCGTTGTCCAGCGTGATGTCGACGTCCGGCGTCTTGGGGATGAACGGAGCGGCCAGTTTCATGCCGTATTTGGAAATATTGATCAGCATGGTCGTTTCCCGGTTGACCTCGACCAGCAATTTAATATCGATTCTCTTTTGGCTTCTTTTTTCTTCCCAGGCGGAGCCGGAGCTTTGCTTGTTGAAGACTTCCTGATGGGCGTCGGCGCTGGTCATTTGCTGACGCAGGAGATTCCCCAGGGTCGGCGACGGGGAAAAACCGCAATGCGGACACAGCAATGCCTTGTCGGAAATCTTGCCTTTGCATTCGCTGCAAATTTTCAGTGCCATGAATACTCTCCTTGCCTTTCTCCCAGGAATTTTCCACCGGCATCATTATACTACAAAAAAGCAAAAAAGCTGACAACGGAACCGCGCTGGCGAATTGCCTTGAAAAATGTCCGCCTCAACCCGGGCCGCGGCGGCATATTCTGGCGATGCGCTTGGCCAAGGCCATGATGGTCAGGATGGGCGGGTTGCCCAACGAGGCGGGAAACAGGCTGGCATCGGCCACAAAAAGGTTTTCCGGCAGTCGCGGATCGTGGAAGCTCCGGGCCTGCGCCGCGGTCAGGGGCAGCATGCCGCCCGGGTGCCCGGCGTTGACGGTCCCGAAAAAAAGCCGGCTTTTGTCCACTCCGGCGCGCTGGAACATTTCGGCGCAGACGGCGGCCGCCGTTTCCAGGTTTTTCCGGTCGCTGGCGCTCAGCGTTTTTTCAACGCGCCTGCGCCCGATGCTCCCCTGGTTGTCGTCGGCCAGCTTGATCATCAGGCTGTAGATGTTCCCGGCCGGGTGCAGCCAGTCGCGGTTGAAGAAAAAACTCAAATGGTCGAAATAGGGTGAAATGATATAGCCTTGTTTCTGGACGGCGAAAGGCATGGGCATTTCGCGGTTCTGAAAGCTGTCCTTCATTTCGGCGGCCACGCACAGGACCGGGTCCACAAAGAGCTTCGCGTCGCAGGTGATGCCCGAGTCCTGCAGGACCAGCGGCGTTCCCAGGCCGCCGGCGGCCAGGATGACCAGGTCGGCCGGGAACCATTTTTTTTTCAGCCCGTGCCTGGCCAGCACCCCGTGGGCGCGGCCCTTTTCGTGGACGATCCTCAAGGCCCGGTGCGATGCCAGGAGCCGGGCGCCGTTTTGCTGCGCCTGCTGCAAGAGCTGCCGGCTGTCCCATTTGATCCCGTGCGGGCATCCCAGGACGCAGCGGCCGCAGTTGCGGCAGTGCGCGTAATCGCCCATCTTGGGCATGGTGCGGGGTTCCAGTTTCATTTCCCGGCAGATGGCAAAAAATTGCCGGGTGAGCGGGCGCCATTTTTCCTGGTGGCCGGCAAAGATCGGGATCTCGTCGTAGAGTTCGGCGAATTCTTCGTCCAGGTCGATGCCCAACTCCCGCAGGTCGCGGTCCAGGCGGATGGCATTGCCGGTGCTGATGGTCGTGGTTCCGCCGCTGCCGCTGCCGCTGACCAGGATCATGCCCGATCCCGCCTTGCGGATCTTCATGGCGGCAAAGATCCATCCGATTTCGCCGGTGTCGAACAGCAGCCGGGTTTTCCTGAGTTGTCCCAGCAGCGGCAGGCTGGCCTTCAAAGGCCGGAACTCCCGGCCCGCTTCCAGGATGGTGACCTGGAATCGCCCCTGGAGCTCTTTGGCGCACATGGCGCCGCCGGCGCCGCTGCCGATCACCACGGCTTCTTTCATTCGTCCCGCTCCCGCCATTCGATGCGTCCCCGGCAGCTGTCCGCCCCCTCGGTCAGCCGCTGCGAGAATACCAGCCGGCCGCCGCAAATGCCGGCAACGAGGCCCTCATCCATGGCCGAGACGAAGCGGCAGATTTCAGGGGTGTAGACGGTCGCGAAGGAGCAGCTCTTTACCGTCACTTCGCCACGGGCATCGACCGTCTTGTCGATGGAGATCATGCCGTACAGGCAGTGCAGCGCGGCCGCGGCGTCGGCCCTGCTGCGTACGCGCAGCTGCCTGCGGATGTCCCGCCCCAGGCGCAGGGAGCTTTCATAAAGATTTTTCCGCACGCCGGCCGTTGTTCCTCCGGCGATCGCCTTTTCGGCTTCGCAGCGGGTGAAGGTCGCATAGCGGCGCAGCATCTCTCTGCGCGACTGGCCGTGCATGTCAGGGGTTTCCCGGCCGCAAGCCGTGGCCGTGAGCCGAAACAGCTTTTTCAGCCCCTTTTTCCTGCCGGTGAGAGCCATGACTGCCAGCAGCAGTCTCAAGGTCAGGCTGGCCATTTGCCGGCGTGCTTTTTTTGCAGGAAATACAGGCCTAGGACAAGGGCCCCGATGAAACCGTCCGCCACGGCGTTGGCCAGGCAGACCAGGTAGGGGGCGCACCCGAAAAAGAAATAAATGGAGATGAGCGAGCTGGCGAGCTTTCCCTGGGCCAGCAGCAGCGGGAAGGTCGGGTTTCCCGGCCGGCGGAACATCAGCCCCGCCAGCAGGGTGACCAGGTACATGTAGGCCACGGCCAGGATTGGATAGAAGGTTCCGGATTGGGCCGGAGCGGGGGACAGGCCCAGCGAAGGGGAGAGGCGGTTGAAGAAGACCAGGACCTGGGTGGGCAAAAAAAGAAAAACAAGTCCCACGGCGGCAAAGATGACGGCCATGGCCAGGCTGGCAAAGCGGTAAAGGCGCAGCGGCCGATTATTCATGCTTTTCCTTTCTTTTGGCCGCGGCGGTAGATGCGGAAAAAACCGGCCAGCGGCCCGAATTCGGCTTTTTGCATGACCTGCAGGGTGGCGGCCCGGTCGAGGAATCCCCGGCCACGGCCCGATTCGCGGATCAGCCGGAAGTTCTTGTTGATGAAGCAGATGTCGGCGGAGGGGAAATGGGATTTCATCTCCGCGAATATTTCCGCCAGCGGCCGGCTGCGGATGCTGCCGAAGGTCATGGGGGTGAAAACGCAGGGGCTGACTTCG
>JAQUQF010000280.1 GCA_028749105.1 Acidobacteriota bacterium
AATCTCGCAGATCCTCCATGAAGAGCTGCTGAAGATCGAAGCGAAGCTGCAGAAAATTGCCGAATCGAAAAAGGAAGATTCCTGACGGGATAATGAAAAACGTTTGCGCTTGCTCCTTCTTCTCCCGGGGTTTTCTATAGTTTACCCCGCAGTTTGTGTATAATGGATTCATGTCTGAGCGCCGACTTGTCTTTCTATATTCCGCCGCCCTCTTCACCGGCTCGCTGCTCCTTTTTTGGGTGCAGCCGATGCAGGCCAAGCGCGTGCTGCCCCTGCTGGGCGGAGCGCCGGCGGTCTGGACCACGGCCCAGGTTTTTTTCCAGCTGCTGCTGCTGGCCGGCTATCTCTACGCCCACGCCTTGAACCAGCGCCTGGCGCCGCGGCGCCAGGCCGTCATCCACCTGGCCGTGCTGGCGGCGGCGTGCGCCTGGCTTTGGCTGCCGCTGCCCGGACCCGCTTCGCCGGGCGCGGCCGACCCAGTGCTGTGGCAGTTGGCTTTTCTGACCCGCATCATCGGCTTGCCCTTCCTGGCCCTGGCCGCCGGGGCGCCGCTGCTGCAGGGCTGGTTCTCCCACACCGGCCATCGCCGTTCCGTTGACCCATTCTTTCTCTACGCGGCCTCCAATCTCGGTTCTCTGGCCGGCCTGCTGGGCTACCCCCTGCTGATCGAGCCGGGCTTGGGCCTGGAAGGCCAGCGCCTGGCCTGGGCCATCGGTTTCGCCTTGCTGCTTCTGCTGGCGGCCGCCTGCTCGCTGACGCTGCCGCGAGCGATCGCGGCGCCGGAAAAGGCAAACAGAGCGCATCCCGGCGATGCCGCAACGGTTGCGCCGTTGGCGCCTGGCCGCAAAATGCGCTGGGTTTTCCTGGCTTTCGTCACCTCCTCGCTGATGCTGGGGGTGACCGCCTACCTGGCCACCGACATCGCCTCCATCCCGCTGCTCTGGGTGGTGCCGCTGGCCATCTACCTGCTGACCTTCGTCATCGCTTTCAGCCGCCGCACGGCCGGCGAACCGGGCGCGGTCAGCATGGCCGATCGCGGGCTGCGCATCGCCGTGCTGGTGCTGCTCTTTGTCTGGCTGGCCGAAATCCGCAATCCGGTCTGGCTGGTTCTGCTGCTGAGCCTGGCCGGATTTTTTGCGATCAGCCTGGCCATCCACCTGCGCCTGGCCGGCGCCAGGCCCGACCGCACCCAGCTCACAGGCTACTACCTCTGGCTGGCCGTGGGCGGAGCCTTGGGCGGGCTTTTCAACTCCCTGCTGGCACCCAGGATCTTTTCCGGCGTGGCCGAGTACCCCCTGCTGCTGGTGCTGGCCCTGCTGGCCACCCCGTGGGGCAAGCGGGGAAAAATGCGGCAGCGGGCGCTCCTCGACCTGCTGCTGCCGGCGGGGCTCTTTGGCCTGTCGCTGCTGCTGTCCGCCCTGATGCCGGCCAGCGTTCCCTTTCGCACGCGCATTCTGCTGGTGCTGGCCCTGCCGCTGATATTGGCCTACCTGGCATCCCAGCGCCCGCCGCGCTTCGCCCTGGCCCTGGCCGCGATCTGTCTGGCCGTCTCGCTGAATCCAAGTGACAAGGGGACGCTCCTCTTCCGCCAGCGCAATTTTTTCGGCACCCTGCGGATCACGTATGATGCCAGTGGCCCCTTTCACCGCTTTTACCACGGCACCACCCTGCACGGGATGCAGTTCTCCACCCCGGAGCGGCGCGACGAGCCGCTGGCCTATTACCATCGCCTGGGTCCGTGCGGCGCGGTCATGGCCCGCCACGAACAGCAGCCGGCGGGGAATAAGGTCGCGGTCATCGGCCTGGGGATCGGCGCCACCTTGGCCTATGCGCGGCCCGATGAGGAGTGGACCGTATACGAGATTGACCCCGCCGTGGTGCAGGTGGCCCGCAATACCCCCTGGTTCAGCCACTGGCGCCGCTCCCCGGCCCGGAGCATTCGGGCGGTGGTCGGAGACGCGCGCATCGGCCTGCAGCAGGCCCAGGCGGGCGAATTCGGGCTGATCATCCTGGACGCCTTCTCCTCCGACTCGGTGCCGGTTCACCTGCTCACCCGCGAAGCCCTGCAGCTCTACGTGTCGCGCCTGGCCCCGAACGGGCTGCTGGCGGCCAATATTTCCTCCTGGAATATGGATCTAAGCCAGGTCATGGCCGGCCTGGCCGCGGATGCGGGCCTGGTCTGCGTGAACTGGTGCGACAACCAGGTTATGCTCGATTCGCCGGCGACCATGGGCAAATATCCCTCCAGCTGGGTGGTGCTGGCGCGCCGCGAAAGCGACCTGGGTGGTCTAATTCATGATCCCCGCTGGCGCCGCCTGCAGCCGTTGGAAAAAAATGCCCCCTGGACCGACTCCTATTCCAATATCCTTGACGTGCTGAACTGGTTTTGAGCCGGCACGGCCAAGCGCGAGAGAGGTGTCGGCCTGAAGGATGCTAAATGTGTCAACGAGTCGCTGCTCCGAAAAGGTCGGGGGAGCAAGGCGATCAGGAGGGTCCAATGCAATGGTACGAAGAGTTGTTCAAGGATTACGGCGAGAAGTATGAGAATGAGAGCTTCGCCCAGGGGACGATCGGCGAATGCGATTTCATCGAGAGGGAAATCGAGAGTGAAAAAAAGACAAGGATCCTGGATATTGGTTGCGGCACCGGCCGCCATGCTCTCGAATTGGCCCGACGGGGATACGCCGTCGTCGGCATCGACCTGTCGGAGTCGCTCCTGGCCAAGGCAAAAGAGAAGGCGGCGGCGCAGGGCCTGCGCGGCGACTTTCGCCGGCACGACGCCAGGAACCTTCCGTTCGTGAGCGAATTCGACCTGGCGCTCATGCTCTGCGAGGGGGCCTTCCCGCTGATGGAGACCGACGAGATGAACTTCCAGATACTCCAGGGCGCGACAAGAGCATTGAAGCCCGGCGGCAAGTTCATTTTCACGACCCTGAACGGACTCTTCCCCCTGTTCCACTCCCTGGATGAGTTCTTTGCCGCCGACAAGAGAGAAGGCAACGCCGAGTACGGGAATCATTCTTTCGACCTGATGACCTTCCGCGATCACAACGTCACAACCATCGAGGACGATCACGGGAACAGAAAAGAACTGCGCTGCGACGAGCGCTATTATGTTCCCTGTGAAATCACCTGGCTGCTGAAATCGCTTGGTTTCAAGACGGTCGATATCTTCGCGGCCAAGCTCGGCGCCTTCAGCCGCGATGACAAGCTGACCAGCGAGGATTTCGAGATGCTGGTGATCGCCGAAAA
>JAQUQF010000281.1 GCA_028749105.1 Acidobacteriota bacterium
GATATACTCGGCGGTGCTGTCCCCCTTGACGCCGGCATTGATCACCTGGACCGCCAACCCGTCGCGCACCAGGAGCTTCTTGAGATGCTTGGGATAACTGGATGCGGTTATGCTGTCCCCGGCGCACAGGATCACCGGCAGGCCGCTCAAGGCAGGCACGATTGGTTCCCGGCGGCAACCTGATGCCAGGATATGCAGGAGGAACAGGATCAGGGGGCGAAAAACCGGCTTCACCGGCCGTCCTTTTCCGGGGCCCAATCGGGCATGCGGTCATCGGCGCCCGGCGGGGTCAGGATGATCGGCGCCCCCCCCATCGCCGGAATGATCGCCAACGACCAGGGATTGTTCTTGGAACCCCTGGTCGTCTCGTAAACAATCCAACGGCCGTCGGGTGACCAGGCCGGGTTGTAGTCATAGCTGTCGTCGCCGTGAGTGACGCGCATCTTGTTGTTGCCATCGGCATCCATGGTCCAGACATCTCCCATGCCGTCGGCAACATCCGAGACGTAGGCGATCCGTTTGCCGTCTGGAGACCAGTCAGGGCGGCAGTTGCCCCCCTTGGTCGTGAGGACCCTGACTTGGGAACCGTCGGCGTTCATGCGATAGATATCCCATCCCAGTTTGCCCCGGGCGAAGACGATCCGCGTCCCGTCGGGCGAGACGCTGGGAAGGATGCTGCGCCAGAAGCTGTCGGTAAGCTGCCGTTCCCGGCGCGTGGCCAGCTCCAGTGCGAAGATATTTTCCCTCCCGGAGCGGTTGGAGCCGTAGATGATGGAAGAGCCGCCCTTGCCCCAGCACGGATCGAAACAGTCGATTCCCGCACCCGTGAGCCGCTCGGCCCCCGTGCCGTCCGCGTGCATCCGCCAGACAGCGGCAAATCCCGACCGCGTCGATTGGAAAGCGATCCAGGCGCCATCGGGGGAAGCGCTGGGCGTGACGTCATCGGCCGGCGATCGGGTGAGGCGCGTCCTGGCGCCGGAAGCGAGATCAAGGGAAAAGATCTGCCAGAGGCCGTCATCGACCCGCGACTGGAAAAGAATGACCCCCTGTTTCGGCCTCTCGCCGGGGACCATTGGGCCATGCGGAGGAGGCGTGTCGGCCGTGCTACTTCTCCCGGGCGTCCAACCAGCAGCGGCGAGGGCGCCCAAAACGATCATCGCCAATACGACTCCAGCCAGCGCCGTCTTCCATTTGCCTTTCACGAAAGAATTATTGTTCCCCATCATATTGAAATCTTAAGCAATTTTTGGCTAAATTGCAATATAGCACGGCTTTTGCTACAATGCATTTGCTTCCAAAAAACCATTCGCATGCAAAAAATGCAAAAGACCGAAAGCAGCAGCATATCTTTTGTCAGCCTCGGGTGTTTCAAGAATACCGTCGACAGCGAAGTGCTGGCCGGGATGCTGAAAGAACGCGGCATGAAGATCGTCTCGGAATACGAAAACCCCGATTGGCTGGTCATCAACACCTGCGGCTTCATCCGCGACGCCAAGGAAGAAAGCATCGAAGAGATCCTGGCCGCATTGGAAAAAAAGGAAAAGGGGGAAATCAAAAAGCTGGCCGTTTTCGGCTGCCTGATCCAGCGTTATCAGCAGGAGCTGCAGGTCACCTTCAAAAATGCCGACATTTTGTGGGGGGTGAACGACATCGATGAATTGGCCGATGCCATCGCCGGCGGCCGGGCCGGCGCCTACGAAAGCAAGAAATTGTTCCTGTATTCCGACCGCCACCAGCGGCCGGCTTTCACCACGCGCAATTCCTCCTTCGTCAAAATTTCCGAGGGCTGCAACATGACATGCAGCTTCTGCGCCATACCCCGGATCCGCGGCCGTTTCCGTTCGCGGACGATCCCTTCCATTGTCAGGGAAGCCGAAGCATTGCAAAAAAGAGGCGTGGAGGAGATGAATCTCATTTCCCAGAATTCCACCTATTTCGGCAGGGACAAGGGAAAAACCTCCCGGCTCCCGGCCTTGCTGAAGGCGGTATCCGCGCTGGGCTTCCGCTGGCTGCGCGTCCTCTACCTGATGCCCGAAGATGTGACCCCGAAGATTCTGGACGGCTTCGCCTGTACCTCGGTCCTGCCCTACTTCGACCTCCCCTTTCAGCACGTCGCTGCCGGCGTGCTGAAAAGAATGCACCGCGGCGGCAGCTATGAGAAAAACCTGCGCCTGATCCGGGAGATTCGCAAGCGCTTCCCCGACGCCGTTCTGCGCAGCACCTTCATCGTCGGTTTCCCGGGCGAAAGCGGGGATGATTTCAGGCAACTGCTCGATTTTGCCGCCGAGGCCGAGCTGGAGCGCATCGGCGTCTTCGCCTTTTCTCCCGAGGAGAATACGGCCAGCTTCGACCTGCCGAAGCGCACGTCGCCCCGGACCAGCGAAGAAAGGCGCGAGATGCTGCTGGACGTGTCGGACCGCAACCTGAGGAAGTACAACCAGACCCTGGTCGGCAAGACCTTGGATCTCCTGCCGCTGGCTCCCTGGAGAAGCGGCGAGACTGTCGGCCGCGTCTGGATGCAGGCCCCCGAAGTCGATGGCCACTGTGTCGTAAAAACGGTCTATAAGGAAAGCGCGGCTCCATTCCCTGTCCGCATCCGCAGCTTCCAGGACGAAATGCTGCACGGAGAAAAAGCATGAAGAAAATCTGGATTGTGATCGCCACGTTCTTCGGCACGGGTTACTTGCCCGTCGCCCCGGGCACCTGGGCCTCGGCGGCAACCGCGCTCATCGTCTATTTCACCCCCCTGGCCGCCGCCCCCTTCTTCCTGCTGGCCGGCATCACCATCGCCATTTTTATTGTCGGCATCTTCGCCGCGACGGCCAGCGAAAAGCACTTCGCGAAAAAAGACCCGCGCCCCTGCGTCATCGACGAGGTGGCCGGGCAGCTGGTCGCGCTCTGGTTTCTGCCGCGTCAGGCGCTCCTTTATGTCGCGGCCTTTTTCCTGTTTCGCATCTTCGACATTCTGAAGCCTTTTCCGGCAAACCGGAGCGAGTCCCTGCCCAGAGGACTGGGCATCATGGCCGACGATATCCTGTCGGGAGGATATGCCCTGACGGTCCTTTTGCTGGCCCGCCGCCTTTTTTTCAATTAGACCGATCCGGGATCAAGCAAAAGGGAACCCGGCGAATTGCTTTTCAGGATGAAAAAGTGTAAAATATGGCTTCACTGCATAAGGAGGAATTCATCATGTCAAAAGTATGCGATATATGCGGGAAAAAACCGGTATACGGCCACAACGTCAGCCATT
>JAQUQF010000028.1 GCA_028749105.1 Acidobacteriota bacterium
GTGGATGGCCTTGGCGATCAGCTCCTTGCCTGTTCCGCTCTCGCCCCAGATCAGGATGCTGTTGTCGGGTTGGGCCATTTTTTCGACCATCTGGAAGATGCGGATCATTTCGGCGTTCTGGCTGACGATGCCCTGGAAGGCTTCCTTGAATTGCAGCTGCTCGCGGGAGAGCGTGGCTTCCGCAGCCGTTGCTCCCCGCTCCCTGCGATTCTCCAGGACGGTGGAGATGACCTTCAGCAGCTGGTCGTTATCGACCGGCTTGGTCAGGTAGTCGAAGGCGCCGAGCTTCATCGCCGACACGGCCAGCTCGACGTCCTCCACCCCGGTCAGCACGATGGTCTCGATGTCGATCCCTTTTTCCTTGATGTGCTTCAGGATGTCGAGCCCGCTCACGTCAGGCATGTCCATGTCCAGGAGCAGCAGGTCGTAGTTGTTGCTTTTCAGCTCGTGGAAAGCCCGCGAACTGTTGACCAGGGGGGTGATCGCGTAGGCACCGGTCTGCAGCAGCATGATATTCAGGTAATTCAGAACCGCCTGATCGTCATCGATGGCCAGGATCTTTTTCATTGGTTTTCCTTGGGCGCGACCGGGATGCGGATGGAAAAGGTCGTGCCGGATCCCACCTTGCTCTCCACTTCGATCCGCCCCTTGTGCTCCTTGATGATGCCGTAGGCAATGGACAGGCCGAGCCCGGTCCCTCCCTGGTTGCGCCTGGTGGTGAAGAACGGATCGAAGATTTGTTTCACGCTCTTTTCGTCGATCCCCTTGCCGTCATCGCTGATGCGCAGCAGGATTTCCCCCTCCCTTTCCAGATGCGCCGTCTGGATAACGATGGCGCCCATTTTCTTGTCGATCGCCTGCGAGGCATTGATCAGGATGTTGACGACCACCTGCTCCAGGCGCTGGAAGTTGCCCTTGACCTTGGGGATGTCCGCGCCCAGCTCCAAGCTGACCGTGGCCTTGCGACCGATCTGGTTGGACACCAGCCGCAGGCAGCTCTGGATGATCTCGTTAAGGTCCACCTCGTCGTTCAGCACGCCGTCGTCACGCTTGGCGAACTTGCGCAGTCCCTCGACGATGGCCTTGATGCGGTTGGCCCCCTGGGCCATGTCTTCCAGAAGGATCGGGATGTTGCTGCGGAAGACGTCATAGTTCAAGCGGGCGATCTGCAGGCCGCCGTCCAGGCGGGCGTGCTCGTCCAGGATGGGCAGGATATCCTTCATCGCCTCCTGGATGATCGACACGTTGCCGCGGATGAAGGTGTTGGGGTTGTTGATCTCGTGGGCGATCCCCGACACCAGCTGGCCCAGCGACGTCATCTTGTCGGTCTGAATCAGCCGCAGCTCCATGTTTTTCTGCGTGGTGATCGAGCGGCAGAACTCCAGCACACCCTGCACCTCGCCCAGATCGTCGAATATCGGATAGGCCTGCAGCAGGTAGTATTCATCGCCGTACTTCTCTTCTATGGTGATCGATCTTTTCTGCTGGAATACCATGGCTCCCGGGCATCGCTCGCATGGCTGCTCCCGTTTGAATATCTTGGCGAAGCACTTGCCGTGTTCAGCCCCCTCCTTGTGGGTGGCCATCTTGATGTTGAATTCGCGGTCGATCATGACGACCTGGTCGGTGATGGCGTCGAAGAGGGTCTGCAGCTTGTTCCTGCTTTCATTCAGCTTGTCGGTCAGCGAAACGAGCTCGGCGTTCTTTTTGACCAGCAGGTTCTTCTGGTTCTCCAGGTTCTTGTTCTGCTTGATCAGCTGCCGTTCCAGCTCCTTGCGCAGGTGGATATCCGTATAAACCTCCTCGATGCAGCAACGGCCGTCCAGGTCGATCAGTATGAAGGAGCCGATGACCGGGCATTGCTGGCCGCGGGAGTCGATGAGGCTCATCTCCATGCCCCCGAAGAACCCCTTTTCTTTCAATTTCTTGAAAATAAGGGGCCGGATGCGGGGGATGTTGGCGTAGAGCTTGTCCTTGACGAAATTCAGCTTGACCGACCCGTCCTCGGGATAGTGGAGCATGCGGTAAAAAGCGCGGTTGGCCTTCACAACGTCGCCGTTCATCTCCGAGATGACGATCCCGTCGGGGGCGTTCTCGAAAAGGTCCTCGAAGCGCTTGGTCGATTTTTCCAGCTCCAAGGTCTTGGCCTTGACCAGGTCCTTCAGGTTGCCGACGTATTTCTTCAGCTCCAGCTGCAGTTCGTGTTTCTCTATGGCTTTGGAGATCATGCGGCCGATCTCCTTGATGAGTTTCTTCTCCTCCTCGAGAAAGGGGCGCTCTTTTACATAGCCGACCTTGACGTAGCCCCGGCTCTGGCCGTTGACCACGATATCGGCCTGGAGGGCAGACTTGACTTTTTCGCAAGATGCGTTCTTGGACGGATACTGGGCCTGGTCCAGGACGATGGCGGCGCAGGCCATCTCGGGGTACTGAAACCCCTTGGGCAGGTTGGCAGCCGAATTTTCAAGGATCTGCCCCAGGCTTTTCCCCGATTCGATCTGGGAGGAGACAAAATAAAGGCATTCCAGCTCTTTGATCCTTTCCTTGAGGTCGTGCTCGAGTATTTTGGCGCTCTCGCTGCGCTCCTTGCGCTGAATCGTGTTTTTCAAATTCGCCACCCTTTCGGCAATGGAGGTATTATACCATCAATTTGTTAATAATTTTGACTTGCAGGTAGCTCTCGGTGGCAAGAAGCAGCTGCTTTTCCTGGCTGCAGGCGGTCAAATCGATTTCCAGGGGGAGGAATTTCGCCTTGCCCGATGCCGTGTGGAAACGGTCTTGGAAGAGTCTGTTTCCCCAGAATCCGCCCGGCTCGGTCCCCAGGTAATTGGCGTTGACCCTGCCGATCTCCTTGAAGATTTCTTCCGAGTTTGCCGGCTTGAGCTCCAGGCCCAGTTTCGCGGCCAGCTTGCCGATGATCTCCAGGTTGGTCATTCCGGCCAGCGGCGGCAGGAGCGCGGCGCCGCGCTGGACGCGGCGATCGCAGGCCGTGAACGTGCCGGTGCTTTCCAGGGGGGTCGACATGGGCAGGACGACGTCGGCCGCCTCTGCCGTGGCGGTCGCAAAGAAATCAACGACTACCTTGAATTCCACGCCGGCCAGCAGCTTATCTCCTTGAGTGGAGGCCAAGGGGTCCTCGCCGAAGACCAGCAACGCCTTGATCTTGCCCAGTTTCAGCTTGTCCGTCAAGGTAGTCGCTGCCTGGCCGAACCCCATGTCGAGGAGCCCCTGGGAGTTGGCGAAATCATGGACCAGGATCAGGCCGCTTCCAGGGCGCCCGATGTTTCCCGTTTGCAGCAGGAGACTCGCCAGTGCCTTTGCGTCGTCATGGGACCGCTCCAGGCACTGGTCAGTTCCGTAGACGATTATGACTTTGGTCGCCTTGGCCAGCATGTCGACGGCTTGGGCGAACTTGCCTTCCGCCACGCCCGTTTTGTCGGCCACCTGCCGCGGAGTCATGGCGGCCATGGAAGACCTGTATTTGTCGAAGTCCTCGGTGCGGGCAGAAATAAATGCCTGATCGATCTTGCCCATTTTGACCAGGGCGTTGGCCAGGCCGGCGATCAGCGTCGTGTTTGTCCCGCGCTTGGGGTCCAGCCAAAGGTCGGCGATCCGGCTGTATGCATTCTCCGACGAATTGACCGAGAGCAGGCGGGCCCCCTGTTTCATCGCCTCCTTGATCTTCAGTTCGGCGACCAGGTTGTTCTCGGTCAGCTCGGCGTTCACGATCATGATCACGTCGGCGCTGTGGAAATCATCCATGGTCGCCGTGGAAGCGGTGAGGCCGAGCATCGCGTCCAGGGCATCCAAACGGCGCGGATTGAGCAGGTCGCAGAAGCTGCCGAGCATATCGGACTGCACGCCTGTCCGCATCCATTTCTGCAGCTGGTACAGTTCCTCGTTGGACATTCTGGGCGATGCGCATGCGGCCACGGCACCGGGGCCGAATTTCTTGATGACAGCCTCGATTCCCCTGGCGGCCTTCTCCAGCGCCTGCTCCCAGGTAACTTCCTGCAGCCCAATTTTCCCCTTGGCCATGGGCTTGCGCAGGCGTTTTTCATCCAGCATGTAGCGGTAGCCGAAGCGTCCCTTGTGGCAGAGATAGCCCTTGTTGTGGGCGGAGTCGGCGGTGCCGGTCACGGCAAAAGCGGTTTCGTCGTAAACTTTATAGTGGAGCACGCAGCCGACCGAGCAGAAATGGCAGATCGACTCGAGCCTCCTGGCTGCCCAGGGCCCGGGTTTGGCAAACGGCAGGTTCTCTGCGATGGCGCCGGTGGGGCAGGCGGCGATGCAGTTGCCGCAGGAGATACAATTGGTTTCCAGCAGCTTTTTTTCCATGGAGGGCCGCACCACCGACTTGAAGCCGCGATATACGAATCCGAGCGCCGAGACGCGAAGGATTTCCGAGCAGGTGCGCACGCAGCGGCCGCAGGCGATGCACTTGTTGGGATCGAGGGCGATGAAGGGGTGGGCCTTGTCCACCTTGTATTTCCTGACCTCGCCGACGAATTTCGTGATGTCCACGCCGAAAGCGACGGCGTGCCGGCGCAGGTCGCAATCGAAATAGGCCGAGCAGCCGCATTCCAGGCAGCGGCTCGTCTCATTTCTTGCCTGATCCGGTCTGAACCCCAGCTCGACCTCCTCGAAGGTCTTCGCCCTTTCCTGGGCGGGCAGTTCGGGCATTTTTTCTTTGGCGATCTTGCCGAAAGCCGAGAAATCGCTGTCGGGGATTTCGCCGAAGGCCTCCTTGCGGCTGATGAATTCCTTCTCCTTGCCGACGGCCTTCCCCGTACGCACGAAGTGGTCGATGGCATTGGCCGCGATCTTGCCGTGGGCGATGGCGTCGATGGCCACGGCCGGTCCTGTGGCCATGTCGCCGCCGGTAAACACGCCGGGGAGTGAGGTTTCAAAGGTATCTTCGCTGAAAACCAGCGTGTTGTGGCGGGTCGACTTCAGAAGCGGCTCCTTCTGCAGGCCGCACAGGTCGACATCCTGGCCGATGGCCGCAATGGCGAAGTCGCAGGGCAGCCGGTATTCGGAGCCGGGGAGCGGGACCGGGCTGCGCCGGCCGCTGGCGTCGGCCTCGCCCAGTTCCATGCGGATGCAGGTCAACGCCTTGAGCCGGCCGTTCTCCGCGACCAGTTCGGTGGGCGCTGAGAGCAGGACCAGTTCCACCCCCTCCTCGATGGCGGCCTCGATCTCCATGGGGTGGGCCGGCATCTCGTTGCGCGTGCGGCGGTACAGGATGGTCACCTTGGCGGTGCCCAGCCTCTTGGCGGTGCGGGCGGCGTCGAGGGCGGTGTTGCCGCCGCCGACCACCACCACGTTCCCGTGGATCTTGGGCTTCTCCTCGCTTTGGAGCTGCCAGAGGAAATCGATGCCCGGAAGGACGCCGGCGATGGTCTCTTCATCGGGCAAGCGCATGCTTTTCGCCTTTTGGGCGCCGAAAGCCAGGTAGATGGCGTCGAAACCCTCCTTTTTCAGATCGGTGATGGAGAAATCTTTTCCCAAGGACGTGTTTGTTTTAACGGTAACGCCCAAGTTGGTGATCCAGGAGATCTCCTTGTCCAGAAGCTCCTTGGGCAGACGGTACTCGGGGATGCCGTAGCGCAGCATGCCGCCCAGGTGGGGCGATTTCTCGAACAGGGTCACCGCATAGCCTTTCAAAACGAGGTAGTAGGCGCAGGTCAGGCCGGCCGGCCCTCCGCCCACAACAGCCACTTTTTTGCCGTTGGCCGGAGCCGCGGTCGGGGTCCAGGGGTCCTCGATGTCGATGTCGGTGGCGTAGCGCTTCAGGTAGTCGATGCCCACGCGCTCGTCGACGCGGTTGCGGCGGCAGGCCACTTCGCACTCGCGCACGCAGACGCGGCCGCAGACCAGGGGCAGGGGGTTGGTCTCCTTGATCAGGCGCACGGCTTCTTGCGGCTTGCCCATGGCGATCAGGGCGATATACCCTTGCACATCGACGCCGGCCGGGCAGGTCTGCTTGCAGGGGGCGAGGCAGTCGGCGTAGTGGTTCGACAGCAGGAGTTCGAGGGCGGTCTTCCTGGCCTCGCGGATGCGCGGGCTGTCGGTATGGATGATCATCTTGTCAGCTACGGGGCTGGAGCATGACGGGATCAGCCTGGCTACCCCTTCCAGTTCTACTACGCACAGGTAACAGGAACCGTAGGGAGGAAGCTTGGGATCATGGCACAATGTGGGGATCTCGGCGATATGGTTTTCTTGGATCACTTCCAGTATGGTTTGATTGGCGCGGGCGGTCACTTCCTTGCCGTCGATGGTGAGCTTGACATTGTCCATGGCTGCTTTCCCCTTCAATCCTTGCTGATGGCCTTGAAATTACAGGTTTCGAAACATTTTCCGCACTTGATGCAAGCGGCCTGGTCGATCTTGTGGACCTTCTTTTTTTCGCCGCTGATGGCGGTGGCCGGGCAGACCCGGGCGCAGAGGGTGCAGCCGGTGCACTTGTCCTCGAGGATGGTGAAGGTCAGCAGCGGGGCGCAGCGATGGGCCGGGCACTTTTTGTCGCGGATATGGGCTTCATATTCGCTCCGGAAATACCTCAGCGTCGTCAGTACCGGGTTGGGCGCGGTCCCGCCCAGGGCGCAAATGGTGTTGTTGCGGATCTTGTCGGCCAGGTCTTCCAGCAATTTGATGTCCCCTTCCAGTCCTCTGCCATCGGTGATGCGCTCCAGGATCTCCAGCATGCGCTTGGTGCCGATGCGGCAGAAGGTGCATTTTCCGCAGCTCTCGTCCTGGGTGAAGCGCAGGAAGAACTTGGCCATCTCCACCATGCAGGTCGTCTCGTCCACGACCACCATGCCTCCCGAGCCCATGATCGCCCCGGTCTGGTTGATTTTCTGGTAGTCGATCTGCAGGTCGCCCATGGTGGCCGGGATGCAGCCGCCGGACGGGCCACCCATCTGCACGGCCTTGAATTTCCCGCCTTCGCGGATGCCGCCGCCGATGTCGTAGATGATCTCGTTGATCGTCAATCCCATGGGGACTTCGACCAGGCCGCCGCGGGCGATCTTGCCTGCCAGGGCGAATACTTTCGTCCCCTTGCTGTTCTCGGTGCCCATGGCGGCAAACGCCTCAGCGCCGTTGGTGATGATCCATGGGACGTTGGCGAAGGTCTCCACGTTGTTGATGTTGGTCGGCTTGCCCCACAATCCCTTCTGGGCGGGAAAGGGGGGGCGGAAGCGAGGCATGCCCCGCTTGCCCTCGATGGAGGCGATCAGGGCTGTCTCTTCGCCGCAAACGAATGCCCCGGCCCCCTCCTTGATCTTGATCTCCAGGTTCATCTTGGACCCGAAGATATTCTTGCCTAGGAATCCTTTTTCCGTGGCCGTTTTTATGGAATGATGCAAACGCCTGACCGCCATGGGATACTCGGCGCGGACATAGACGTACGCTTCGTCGGCGCCGCAGGCATAGGCGCCGATCATCATCCCCTCCATCACCGAATGCGGATCGCCTTCCAGCGTGCTGCGGT
This sequence comes from Acidobacteriota bacterium, assembly GCA_028749105.1. Classification (GTDB taxonomy): domain Bacteria; phylum Acidobacteriota; class Aminicenantia; order UBA2199; family UBA2199; genus UBA2199. Next base: position 7,499 of record JAQUQF010000028.1, read on the forward strand.
CCATGAAGGCGCCGGGGTCGCCCTCGTCGGCGTTGCAGATGATGTATTTCTTTTCGCCGGCGGCCTGGCGGCAGAAGCGCCACTTCATGCCGGTCAGGAAGCCGGCACCGCCGCGGCCGCGGAGGCCGGACTTCAGGACGATCTCGATGACCTGCTCGGGGGTGTACTCTTTCAGGACCTTCTGAATGGCCTGGTAGCCGCCGCGGGCGATGTATTCATCGATGGAGTTGGGATCGATGATGCCGCAATTGCGCAGGACGATGCGCTTCTGCTTGGCGAAGAACGTGTCCTCGGCCGCGGCATCCAGCCCCTTGACGATCCATTCCTTGATGGGCTTGTCCTGAAGAATCTGCTCGTCCAGGATGCGCGTGACCTTTTCCGGGGTGACATTGCCGTAGAGATAATCGTTGCCCTGCTCATCGCTGATCTCGAGCAGGACCTCCTGGTAGCAGTTCCCCATGCATCCCGTTTCCAGCAGGTTGACCGCGATTTTCCCCCTGGCGATCTCCTCCTTCAACGCGGTGTAGACCTTTTCCCCGCCAGCCGAAACTCCGCACGTGCCGAGGCCGACTTTGATGGTCTTCATGTTCTTCTCCTTGGATGCGCTCTAGGCGGTCTGAGGGTTTTGGGCTTTGGATTTGTATTCTTTCAATAATTGCTGGACTTTTTTCGGCGTCAGCCGCCCAAAAGTCTCGTCATTGATCATGATCACCGGGGAGAGGGAACAGCAGCCGAGGCAGGCCACCTTTTGCACGGTGAACAATCCATCCTCGGTCGTGTCGTTGCCGCTGATCTGCAGTTCGTCCTCGATGACGCCGGCGATGCGCTCCGAGCCGTTGACGTGGCAGGCGGTGCCGTCGCAGACCTTGATCAGGAATTTTCCCAGCGGCTTGAGGCGAAACTGGGAGTAGAACGTGATGACGCCATAAATCTCGGCCGCGGGAATGGCGACGATCTCGCTGATCTGGTCGATGGCCGATGCCGGGATATAGCCGTAGGTATCCTGGGCCGCCTGCAAGAGGGGGATCAGGGCACCCTTTTCCCCCTCGTAATTCCAAAGATCGACCTTGAAACCTGCAAGTCCATTCCTTTTCTGCTGCGCTTTCAGATTGTCGTTGGGTGTCATGCACCCATTATCATATATTTCCGTTTACATTTCAAATAGCTTGATGATGGGCATTTCCTTGATGCGCAGGACGCCGTCCAGGGGTTTGATCTTGGCCTGGATGTTGCGGTCGATCTCGGCAAAGCTGGCTCCCTGCATCAGCACGACGATGTCGTATTTCCCCTTGATGTAGTCACAGGAAACAACCTGGTCGTTCAGGTAGAGGGTGGGGAAGATGCTTTCCAGCTTATCCTTTTCGATCTCCAGGAACACGTAGGAAGAGGCGCTTTTTGAAAAACTCGCGTTGCCGGCGTTTCCCTTTTCCCGGCCCAGTACTTTGTCCATGGAACCGATGATGTTGTTGGCACTGTCCGACAATTGCGGCGAATCAACGGGCATGAAGCATATGTCCTTGGCTCCGGGCAATTTTTTGATCTTGTTTTCGACCAGGGCCTGCAGGTCGGCCAATTTTCCCGCCTGAAGAAGCAGAGCCATGTCGAAATCGCCCTTGATGGCATCGCAGTATAAGACATTTTCCATGAAATACATTTCCTGATACACTTCGGACAAGTTGGCGGTATCGGAAAAATTCATCAGGACATACACGCTGACCGCCTTCTCCCTGTCAGGTTCGGCGCTTTCTTCAATGGCGGCGGCAGCAACGGCGGATTTCTGCGGGATTTCCGCGAAAATCCTTGTCAGTTCATCGATGGTGAACGGTTTTTCCAGATAGGCATCGGCCTTGTCCAGTCTGGCATCCGAGGCGGTCGCGTCATTGCCGTAGCCGGTGATCATCACAACGGGCACTTCGGGATAGATGAGCTTGATCACTTTCAGCAACTTGAGGCCGTCGATGTCGGGAAGGCGGACATCCAGGACCACATAGTTTGGCAAATTTTTTTGTTCCTTGGAGGATTCCAGTGCCTGCAGCCCCTTCATGCCGCTCTCGCAAGGGTTGGTCTCATAGCCTTTCTGCAATAACCCCAAGGCCACGCTTCGCCGCAACGAGGCCTCATCATCGATCAGCAACACTCTCTTTTCGTTCATTGTACCCTCCTCTATTCGCTTTTCGGGTGTTTCGCGTTCACCCGCAATTCTAAAAGCAATTGTCATGCCAAGCATAAAAACAAGAGTGGACAAGGGTTTTGGAACGCATGCTTTTTTCTCTTTATGGGAATTGCATGTTTATTTTACACTGAGAGCCCGAAAAGGCCTTCAATTCAGGATTGTTAGTTATGATAAAAATTTTAACACTTTACATTTCGCTGTATAGTGCCAGTAGCAAACGACTTGACGATGTTAAATTATTTAGTATATAATCATTTATCATTTTTGGAATCATGGTCATTTCCTAAATTTATTGCTTACTTTTTTGAGGAAAAAGAGGGCCGAAGGCCGGAAAAGACCGGATTGCATTTTACCGTCCAGTTTGTTACTGTTGATGAACGTGGGAGGTTGTGCTAATGAACAAGATCGTATCCAAAGAATTCCTGTCGGAAAACGTGGCCAGACTGGTCGTCGAAGCACCGCAAATCTCCCGGAAGCAAAGCCCCGGCCAATTCGTCATCGTGCGCACCGACGTCAAGGGGGAGCGGATACCGCTGACCATCGCCGACGCCGACAAGGAGAACGGGACCATCACCCTGATCATCCAGAGGGTTGGGACCTCTTCCCACAAGATCGCCGGACTGGATCGGGACGATTCGCTGCTGGACGTATCCGGCCCCCTGGGCCGGCCGACAAGGATCGAGAAGGTCGGGACGGTCCTGGCCTGCGGCGGCGGGGTGGGGATCGCCCCCCTCTACCCGATTGCCCGGGCTTTCAAGGAAGCGGGCAACAAGCTCATCACCGTGCTGGGCGCCCGCAGCCGCGAACTCCTGATCCTGGAAAATGAAATGGCCGTTTTTTCCGACGAGATGATCGTCATGACCGACGATGGCTCTTATGGACAAAAAGGCGTGATCACCGTAGGGATCGAGGGCATTCTGTTGCGCGAACTGGTCCATCTGGCCGTGGCCATCGGCCCGGCGGTGATGATGAAATTTGTCGCCCTGCTGACCAAGAAGTACAATATCCCGACTGTTGCCAGCCTGAACACCATCATGGTGGACGGGACAGGCATGTGCGGCGCCTGCCGGGTATCTGTCGGAGGCAAGACCCGCTTCGTCTGCGTGGACGGCCCCGAGTTCGACGCCCACGAGATCGATTATGACGAGATGATCAAGCGGCTCAACACCTACAAAAGGGAAGAAAAAAATTCCTTTGAGGATTATCTGAAGTCATTAGCCTGAAGGAGATGCACCATGCCGGTCGATTACAAGGAAATAAATGCCGACAGAAGCCAGGAATGGCGGAACGAATTGCGCAGCACGCTCAGCGCCAAGGAAAGGAGTGCCTTGCCGCGCGTCAAAATGCCCGAGCTCGAGCCCCGGGAGCGCAGCCGGGGTTTTGGTGAAGTCAATAGCGGCTTGAGCGAGGAAATGGCCGTCCAGGAGGCGAAGCGTTGCCTGGACTGCCCCACCCCGACCTGCGTTTCGGGATGCCCGGTGAACATCAACATCCCCGGGTTCATCAAATTGATCGAGAAGAAGGATTTTTTGGCCGCGGCCAGGAAACTAAAGGAGACCAACGCCCTGCCCGCGGTTTGCGGCCGGGTCTGCCCCCAGGAGGTCCAGTGCGAGGCCAACTGCGTCTACCAGAAAATGAAGAAGCCGCCGGTGGCCATCGGCTATCTGGAACGATTCGCTTCGGATTGCGAGCGCCTGGCTGGAAAAATTTCCCTGCCGGCGATCGATAAAATCAGTGAGTTGCGCGTCGCCGCTATCGGCTCCGGTCCGTCCAGCCTGACTTTTGCCGGCCAGATGGCCAAGTATGGATACCGGGTGACCGTCTTCGAGGCCCTGCATGAACTGGCCGGCGTGCTGAGCTACGGGATCCCGGAGTTCCGTTTGCCCAAGAGCATCGTCAAGTCAGAGATTGCCTACCTGGAAGCTCTCGGGGTGGTCTTTGAAAAGAATGTGGTCGTCGGCAAGACCCTGACCATTAATGACATGAAAAACCAGGGCTTTCAGGGCTTTTTTATCGGCAGCGGCGCCGGCCTGCCGAAATTCATGCACATCCCGGGCGAGAATTCCATCGGCATATATTCTTCCAATGAGTACCTCACCCGCGTCAATCTCATGAAAGCGTACCAGTTCCCCGCCTATGACACGCCGATCGTGCGCGGCAGGCGGGTGGCCGTCATCGGCGGCGG
>JAQUQF010000282.1 GCA_028749105.1 Acidobacteriota bacterium
CCTGTTTCTCCGCCACCGGCAGGCAGACCAGGATGTCGCCGGCGTAGGGGCCGTCGGGAAGCGTCTCGCCGAGCGGGAAACTCAGCACGTCGGTGGCGCGGTCCTGGCCGCGGTACTCGCGGTTCAGGGCGCGCACCTCGTCCGCTCCGGCCAGGCGGACCGTCGCCTTCCCCGGCAGTCCGATGCGGGAAGCGGCCTTGCGGACGGCAGCCAGGAATTTTCTGCCCGGAGCGGGAAAACCTTCATGCTGGATGGTGATCATCGGCCTTTTTTTTGCTGAAATCGAAGCCCGGATAGGAGACGCGCTGGTGGTAGATCGAGGCCAGCTTGCCGTAGAAGCTCGCGGCGATGGTGTTCATGGCCTTGAAGGTTAACCCGTCGCATTCGTCAAACTGGCTCTCGGCGATGTCGGAGGCGATGATCTTTTCCACCACGTTGCGGATATCGGTGTCGTTGGGGGCCGAGAGGCTCTTGGCGGCCGCCTCCACCTGGTCGGCCAGCATGATGATGGCCTCCTCCACCTGCTGCGGCTTCTTGCCGGGATAGCGGAACATGTTCTCGTCGAATTCGTCCAGCTTTCCGGCGCCGAGCTCCTGGGCCTTGGCATAAAAATACTTCACCACCTTGGTGCCGTGGTGCTGGGAGATCGCCTGGGCCACCCGTTTCGGCAGCTTCAGCCGCTCCGCCTTTTCCAGTCCCTGGTCAATGTGCGAGATGATGACCTTGGCGCTCTCCAGCGGCGTGAGCTGCCCGTGCGCGTCCTCGTAGACCGACTGGTTCTCGGTGAAGTACTGCGGGCTGTCCACCTTGCCGATGTCGTGGTACAGGGCCATGGCCCGGACCAGCAGCGGCGAGAGTTCCAGCTCCTGGGCGGCGGCCTCGGCCAGGGAGGCCACCATCTGGGAATGGTGGTAGGTCCCGGGCGCCTTTTCCAGCATCTCGCGGAAGCACGGCAGGTTCAGGTTGGTGATCTCGACCAGTTTCAGGTCGGTGACCAGTTTGAAGATCACCTCCCAGAGCGGGATCATGAAGTTGGCGACAAAGGCCGAGAGCAGTGCCGAAAAGATGCCCATGGCCACAAAGAAGGCGGCCTTCGTCCAGCCGGCGTCGTCGTCGGTCAGGGCGAACAGCAGCGTGGTCAGCATGTTGACCGGCAGCAGCCAGAAGAAGCCGGCCTTGAGGATCGAGGAGCGCTTCAGCCTCTGGTAGAATTCGACGCCGAAGGCCACGGCCAGGTTGCCGGCCAGAACGTAGAGCAGGATCTTGAAGTCCCAGTCGCAGATGAAGCCGCCGATGACGGCATTGATCGTCGAAAAGACAACGGCGCTCTGCAGGTCGAACAGAAAGGCGATGAGCAGCGAACCGACGGCGAAGGGGACGGCATAGACCAGGCCGGCGGCGTCCATCGGCACGTCCAGGGTGATGCTGCGCAGGATCAGCGGGTAGATGAACAAAGCCAGGCGGTAGATCAGGGCGCTGGCGATGAAGGTCATTCCCGAAACGAAGTTCAGCCGGGGGCGGTTGATGCCGCCCGTCTTGGAAAGGATGTTCAGCCGCCAGTAAAAGAAGAACAGGATGCCCAGCGCCATGATGATGAACAATACGCCGGGGATCTTGCGGGAGCTGGTCTTTTCCTCGGCGGCGATCAGCTGGATCAGCCGCATGTGGTCCTTGCTGATCTCGTCGCCGCGCCGGAGGATGATCTTGCCCTTCTTCAGGTGGATGAAAACAGGATTGACCAGGGCGAGGGCCTTTTCTTCCTGGAGCTGGGTCAGGGCCTTGGAAAAAGTGACATTGGTGCTGATAAAATCGAGCAGGATCGGCTTAACAAGCTCTTTTTCCCGGCCACTGAGCGGGGAATCCTTGAAGAATAACGTCAAATTGGCACTGATGTCGTTCAAATCGTAAAAATCGCTCAGCCGGGCCTGGTAATAGCCTTTTTTTTCGTGGTACACAATGATTTCGTCGGCTTTGCCCTTGGGAACGCCGATGCGGGAGAGTAGGATGCCCTTTTCCTCCCAATTTTTAATTTCCAGGAGCAGGCGGTTCAAATCGATCCTGGCGAAGGTGTTGGAACGGATGAGGGTATTGACCGCCTGCGGCTGCAGTTCAAACCCGAAATTCTCGCGGATCTGCCCGCGCAACTTGTCAAGATCGGTTTTTTTCAGGAAAAAACCCTTGCGCGCCTCCTTGAAGAAACGGAACCACTCATTCAGCAGCAGCTGGCTGCCGGCGATTTTCTCCTCGTTGAACTCGTAAACCGGCAGCAGGGAGGCCGACACCTTGCGCCGGTTCGCCTCGGTCATCTCCTTGTCCTCGACGGTCATGTCCCTGCCGATCACGATGTCGGAAGAGGCGATATCGCCTGTTTTCATGCCCGTATCGCGAATGGAGCGCGCCGGCGGCGTGTAGCTGATATACGAAATCGTGATGACGAAAAAGGCTCCGAGCAGGAGCTTGCCCAATGAAGAATTGCTTTTCTCGATGGCCTTGGGCGGAGTTTTCTTCTTTTTCAATTCCAGGTCGAGGTTCACTTTTCCGCCTTTTCGTAAGCCTCGATTATGCGCTGGATCAGGGGGTGGCGCACGATGTCCTTCACGGTCAGGTGCACCACGCCGATCCCCTGCACCCCTTTCAGGATGCGGATGGCCTTGAAAATGCCCGATTTTTTCGGCTGTTCCAGGTCGATCTGCGTGATGTCGGCGGTGACCACCACATGTGAGTTCAGCCCGAAGCGGGTCAGGAACATCTTCATCTGCGAATCCACGGTGTTCTGCCCCTCATCGAGGATGATGAAGGCGTCGTTGATGGTGCGGCCGCGCATGTAGGCCAGAGGCGCGATCTCGATGATACCCTTCTCGATCAGCTCGGAGGTCCTCTCGAAGCCGATCAGGTAGTACAGGGCGTCGTAGAGTGGCCGCAGGTAGGGGTTGATCTTCTGCTGGATGTCGCCGGGCAGGAAGCCGAGCTTTTCGCCGGCCTCCACCACCGGGCGGGTCAGGACAATGCGCTCCACCCGCTTGCCGACCAGGAAATTCAGGGCCATGGCGATGGCCAGGAAGGTCTTGCCCGTGCCGGCCGGACCGATGCCGAACACCATGTCGCAATCCTGTATGGCCTGGACGTAGCTGCGCTGGTTATAGGTCTTGGGATAGACCTCCTTGCCGTCCACCTTGATGATGTGCTTCTTGAAAATGTCT
>JAQUQF010000283.1 GCA_028749105.1 Acidobacteriota bacterium
AGGGCGGCGGATTCCGCCTCCAGGGTGCGTGAAGTTTACTTGCCAGTGTTGGCGCCGTTTTTCAGGATCAGAAAATTGAAGATGCGGCGCCCCGTGCCGCCATCGCGGCGGAAGGACGGAAACTGCTCCGGCGAGCAATGGGTGCAGTGCCCACAGTCCACTATCCTGCTGTCGGCAGCCCCCAATGCCCGCAGCGATAGCTTCAGGCCGGCCTTGAAGTCGAGGAAGTATTTGCCAGGGCGGGAACTGCTGAAAATATCCTTGGCATAGGACTTTTTCGCGAAAAGCTCCAGGAGCTCCTCCCCTACTTCGTAGCAGTATTTTTCAATGGCCGGCCCCAGGAAAAAGGAGAAGTCCTTGAATGCGACGCCCAGCCGTTCGGCGAGCTTCTCCTCTATGCCCTGTTGCAGGCCGCGCCAGCCGACATGAAGCACCCCGCCGCGGCTGCGCTCGTCGTTGAAAAAAAAGAGCGGCAGGCAGTCGGCGGTCTGAATGACGGCTGCGAGGTCGCGGCGCTCGAGGAGCAGGCCGTCGGCTTCGATTCCCGCGCGCCACTCGCCGTCGCTCACGATGCGCGCCGAATGGATCTGCTTGAGGAACAAGAGCGGTGTTTTGGGGAAACAGAGCTTCAGGATTTTTGAGGTGAAATGTCCTGTTGTATAGCCAAAAGTCAGATATTCTTCATCATGGATGAAAAGGCGGTGCCCGGCGAGCGTCCTCGCGACCGGTTCAATCAAAGAGGGCCTCGCTTTGATTGCCGTGCTCGATGACGAATTTCCGCACGGCGCGGTTGTGCTCGGCCAGGGTCCGGGAAAAATAGTGGCTGCCGCCGCCCTTGGCCACGAAATAGAGATAATCGCTGCTTTCCGGGTATAAGGCGGCTTCGAGCGACGCGTAGCCCGGGTTGGCGATCGGCCCCGGCGGCAGGCCGCGGTGCAGACGGGTATTGTAAGGCGAGTCGCTCTTCAGGTCGTCCCAACGAAAATTTCCATCGTAAGAGCCCACTTTTTTCAGGGTGTAGACGATGGTGGAGTCGCAGTCGAGGAGCATGTCCTTGCGCAGGCGATTGTGGAACACCGAGGAGACAAGGAAGCGCTCGTCGCGGTTGGCGGTCTCCTTCTCGACCAGCGACGCCAGGATGACCGCCTGGCGCACGCTGAAGCCGATGTCCCGGGCCCGCCACATGAAGGCGTTGCTGAAATTCTGGCGGAAGCGGGCGACCATCAGCGCCGCCATCTCGCGCGCCGTGATGTCCTTGCGCACCAGGTAGGTGTCGGGGAAAAGGTAGCCCTCGAGGTCGCTCGCCTCGGGATCGATGTCGCGGACGAGGGAAGCGTCCTGGGCGGCCTGCATGAATTCGGCGGCGGGAAAGAGCCCCGCTTCCTCGAAGATCCCGGCCGTCTCTCCGATCCAGAGCCCCTCCTTGATCATCACCTTGTAGAGGATGGCCTTCCCCTGCTCCAGCTTGGCGATGACCTGGCGCATGGAGAGCGGGCTGTCGAACAGGTATTCCCCCGCCTTCAGCTTGCTGTCGGCGAAGAACAGGCGGTAATAGCGGATGAAATAGGCGGAGTCGGCAATGACCCCGCGGCGCTGCAGCTCCCTGGCGATGGCCGAGACGGGCATGCCGCTGGCGATGTGCACCACCGTGCTCTTGGCATACCCCTGGTAGGGGGAGAAAACCTTGCGGTAGATGCCGTAGCCGATCCAGGCCGCCGCGGCCAGGATCAGGAGGATCGCGAACAGGAGGATCCGTTTCAGGCTGTGCTTCATGGTTCTTTTCATGGTTGTGAGAGATAGTCCTGCAGGATCACCTGAGCGGCCACGCTGTCCAGGAACTTCCGGCGCTTGCGGAAATCGTTTTCGAACTCCTTGCCCATCTCCTCGGCCGCGAAGCTGCTCAGCTTCTCATCGACCAGGGTGACGGGCAGGGCGATGCGCCGGCGCAGGAAAGCGACAAAGCGGTCGACGGCAGCGCAGGCGGGCCCCGGCGTGCCGTCCATGTTCAGCGGGTAGCCGACCACGATGAGCCCGGCCTCGAACTCCGCCGCCCGCTTGCGGATCTCGGCGACGACGGCGCGGGGATTCCCCGAAGCAATCAGCGGCAGCGGCGTGCTGACGCGGGTGAGGGTGTCGCCCACGGCCAGTCCGGTGCGGCGGCTGCCGTAGTCAACGGCCAAGACCTTCATCGACGTTTTCCTTGCGATTGACAAAATGATCGAAGCCATATTCGATGAGGCGATCGAGCAACCGGGTAAAGGAGATCCCCTGCGCCTGCCACAGCTTGGGGAACATGCTGATGGTGGTGAAGCCGGGGATGGTGTTGATCTCGTTGACCAGGACCTCGCCGCTTTCATTCTCCAGGAAAAGGTCGACGCGGGCGAAGCCGTTCAGAAACAGGGTGCGGTAGGCCTTGTGGGCGGTCTTTTTGACCCTGGCCTCGATATCGTCTCCCAGGGGCACCGGGATGCGGAACTGCGTCTTGCCCTCCAGGTACTTGTCCGCGTAATCGTAGAATTCATGGGACGGCAGGAGCTCGCCGGGAGCGGAAACCATGACATCAGCGTTGCCCATGACGGCAACCTCAAGCTCGCGCATGTCGACGACGGCCTTCTCGATGATGACCCTGTTGTCATAGCCGAAGGCGAAGTCAACGGCATCCAGAAGCTCCCTGCGGTCCTTGGCCTTGCGGATGCCCACCGACGATCCCAAGGAGCAGGGCTTGACGAAGACCGGATAGCCGAGCTTCTTTGCCACCAGCTCCGCCACCTGCTCATGGATGTTCTCGCTGAAATGGAGGAACGGGGTCTGCTTCAGCCCGGCCTGGGCGAAGAGCATCTTGGCGGCGATCTTGTCCATCGCCAGCTGCGAGGAGAAGCTGCCGGCGCCGACAAAGGGCTTGCCGGCCATCTCGAAGAGCCCCTGAATGCGCCCGTCCTCGCCGTTGGGGCCGTGCAGCACCGGGAAATAGATGTCGGCGTCGACGGCCTCAAGCAGCTTGGAGCCCCAGGGGATGAACGAGTGGAATTTTTCTTTCTTCAGTTCTTCTTCCTTAAAACTTGTGTTTCCGGTCAGGCACCACTCCCCCGCCCTGTTGATGTAGATCAGGAAAGGTTCGTACTTCTCCCTGTCCAGGTTTTCCCAGATGGACCTCGCCGACAGCAGCGACACGGCGTGCTCGGCCGACTTGCCGCCGAA
>JAQUQF010000284.1 GCA_028749105.1 Acidobacteriota bacterium
CCCGGCAGCCAGGCCTTTTCGCTGGGCACGGCAGGCTGCAACTTCAGCTGCCGCTTCTGCCAGAACTGGGAAATCTCCCAGCGCCGGCCCGAGGAGGTGGAGACGGCCGACCTGATGCCCGAGGCGGCCGTCCGCCTGGCCAGGCAGCGCAGCTGCCGCGTCGTCGCCCACACCTACAACGAGCCGATCGTCTTCTTCGAATACGTGCGCGACTGCGCCGCCATCGGCAAGGAGCAGGGCGTGCCCAACGTCATGATCAGCAACGGCTTCATCGCGAAGGAGCCGATGCGCGAGCTCTGCCGTTTCCTGGGCGCGGTGAAGATCGACCTCAAGGCCTTCAGCGAGACCTTCTACCGCGAGCAGTGCGGCGGCGGACTGAAACCGGTCCTGGACACGCTGCTGACCGTGCGCGCCGAGAAGACCTGGCTGGAGGTGGTGGTGCTGCTCATTCCCGGCCTGAACGATTCGCGCCGGGAAACCGAAAACATGTGCCGCTGGCTGGCGCGCGAGCTGGGCCCCGACGTGCCGCTGCACTTCTCGCGCTTTGTCCCCACCTACATGCTGAAGAACGTGCCGCCCACCCCGCCCGCCGTGCTGCACGAGGCGCGGCGCATCGCCATGGACGCCGGCATCCGCTTCTGCTACATCGGCAACCTGCTCTCGGACGCCGAGCACACCTATTGCCCCTCCTGCGGCAAGGTGCTGCTGCGCCGAGTGATGTTCAGCGTCGGGAACGAGGGTCTGAAGGACGGCCGCTGCCGCTTCTGCCAGACTGTGATCCCCGGGGTGTTCTCGTAACGCCGGGGATCGCCTCCCCGGTGTTTTTTCCCTACCCGGCCGCAGCGACCTTTGTTTTTCCCTTGTTTTGTTATATAATAAATTCTGATGTCGCAGCGCCGGCAGACAGCAAAAGCAAAATCCCCGGGAGATCCAGATGGCTGACAAGATCCTGATCCGTGACCTGACGCTCCGCGACGGGCAGCAGTCGCAGTTCGCCACGCGCATGAACCAGTCGCAGGTGGACCGCCTCCTCCCCTTTTACCAAAAGGCCCGATTCCATTCCATGGAGGTCTGGGGCGGCGCCGTCCCCGACTCGGTCATGCGCTACCTCAACGAGGACCCCTGGCAGCGCCTGGAGAAGATCAAGGCCGGCATCGGGGGGGCCTCCAAGCTCACCGCCCTCTCGCGCGGCCGCAACCTGTTCGGCTACAACCCCTACCCCGACCAGGTGATCGAAGGCTTCTGCCGCAACGCCGTGCGCTCGGGCATCGACATCATGCGCATCTTCGACGCCCTGAACGACATCGACAACATGAAGTCGACCATCCGCTACGTCAAGCAGAACGGCGGCAGCGCCGACTGCGCCGTCTGCTACACCGTCGACCCCAGGTTCACCCTGGCCGACCGGGCCAAGGCGTTCCTGCGCGGCCGGCCGTTGCCACGGAGCATCTTCAACATTGACTATTTCGTCACCAAGGCCGAGCAGCTCGCCGGCCTGGGCGCCGACATGATCACCATCAAGGACATGGCCGGGCTCATCGATCCGCAGACGTCGGGGGAACTGATCCGCGCCCTCAAGAAGAACGTGGGCATTCCCATCGACCTGCACACGCACTGCACGCCGGGCTTCGGCCTGGCCTCGGTGCTGATGGCCATGCTCAATGGCGTCGACATCGTCGACACCGTCATCCTGAACTTCTCGGGCGGGCCGGCAGCGCCGGCCTACGAGCTCGTCCAGCTCTTCGCCGACAAGCTCGGGCTGGACACCGGCGTCGACCGCGAGCCGGTCGCGGCCATCAACAAAGCTTTGCTGGAGATCCGCGGCGAGCTGGCCCAGTTCGACCAGTACAAGATGGTCCCCCTGGCCTTCGACATCGCCAGCGACAAGCTCCCCGCCGCCGTCGACGCCCTGTTCGATGCCGCCATTGCCGCGGCGAAAGCGGAACGCATCGAGGAGCTGCTGCAGGCCACCCAGGCCATCGAAAAGCACTTCAACTTCCCCGCCCCCGACGACATCGTGCGCGTCGCCCAGATCCCGGGCGGCATGTACACCAACATGCTGGCCCAGCTGCAGGCGGCCAAGCTGGAGCACCTGAAGGACAAGGTGCTGCAGACCGTGCCGCGCGTGCGCCTGGACGCCGGCGTGCCGCCGCTGGTCACGCCGACCAGCCAGATCGTCGGCGTGCAGGCGGTCAACTGCGTCATCGATGAGGCAAACGGCAAGCCCTTCTACACTTCCAAGTCGACTCAGTTCGTCAACCTGGTCAAGGGCACCTACGGCAAGACCCCCTTTCCCGTCGATCCCGCCTTCCGGCTGAAGATCGCCGGCACCCGCGACGAGGTTCCCTACGACCCCTCCACCTACAAGAAGCAGGAGAACCCGCTGCTGCGGGAGCTGGGCAGCGTGCGCCTGGCGCGCGACGAAAAGGAAGAGTTGCTGCTCGAGCTTTTCCCCAACGTGGCCAATACCTTCCTCAAGGGGTTGCGCGAGAAGGAATTCCAGGCGAACCCGGTCAAGCCCTCAGCGGCAGAGGAGCTGAGCGCCGCCGACAAGATGTGGGAGGATTTGTCCGAATACGCCTAGGGAGTCTTTTTCAATTAAATTCCAATGCCCCAAACAAAGGCACTGTGATTTTCTTCGTTTTGGTCATTCGGTCATTGGTGCTTGGAAATTGTTTGTGATTTGGTGCTTGGGATTTGGAATTTAAGAAGGGCGGCCACGGGGGGCCGCCCCTACATTCCGAGATTAGATCTTATCTATCCTCTGCTTGAAGACGACTCCGCGCTCGGCCAGCTCCCTGAGCATGAACTCGACGCATTCGGGCTGCTCGCCGATGAGCTCGGGCGCGATGATCCCCTGGCGCTGGTAGAGGCCGCGGCCGATCATCCTCACCGCGGCAGTCGCGGTATAGCCGGTGGTGCGGGCCATGGAATGGACGTTGCTTCCGACGTCGAAGCGGTCGAACAGGTCATAGACATGGCGCACCTTCTCGCCCGATTTCTCCCCCTCGACGATGACCTGCATCACGGTGATGTCGGTCTCACCCGGCTGCAGCTTCCAGAGGGGGAAGAGCAGCTTGGCCGTCAGGTCGATGGGGCGAATGCGTGCGCCGTGGATCTCGACCGGCTCCTGGCCGAAGAAGCCCGTCTCGCGCAGGACGGCGATCTTTTCGATGTGCCCGGGATAGCGCAG
>JAQUQF010000285.1 GCA_028749105.1 Acidobacteriota bacterium
CGTCGAGGAGCGCTTCCTGGCCTCATCGACCTGCCTGGCCACCCGCTTCCCCTACGGACACCGGCTGGACCCGGGAGAGATTGCCGCCATCGGGCAGGTGGAGTTTTTCCTTTCCGCCAGGGGGATCTTCCCTCTGCGCGTGCGCCATATCCCCGACGGCGTGCGAGTGGAGACCGCCGCCGCCCGCTTCCAGGAATTGCTTGCCCTGAAGGAGGATCTCCTGCCATTCTGCCGCGAGCGCGGCCTGCGCTTCGTCACCCTCGACCTGGGCGGCATCAAAAGCGGGCCATGGGATGAGATCCCCGGGAACGCAATTTCTCCTCATTGACAGGGCGAAGTTTTTCGTGTATCATGCACATTGTTTCTGGAGGAAAATCAATGGCCAATCATGATTCGGCAGTAAAAAAGCATCGCCAGGATGAAAAGAAGCGTCTGAACAACCGCAGCAATCGCTCCAAGATGAAAAATAAGATCAAGACCCTGAAAAAGAAGGTCGGTGCCGGGCAGAAGGAAGACGCCGCCAAGATGCTTCCCGAGACCCTCTCCATCATCGACATGTCGGTGCGCAAGGGGACGATCCACAGGAATACCGGCTCGCGCTACAAGTCCCGCCTGCAAGTCCTGATCAACAAAAGCGCAAAATAATCCGCCGGGATGCCCCTTCCCCGCGGTTACATCTCCCACAGCCAGATCCGCACCTACAATGACTGTCCGCGCAAATATTTTTTCTCCTATATCGAGGGCATTCAGCCGCCGGTCAATGAAAAGCTTTTCCTGGGCGAGGTGTTCCACTCCGTCATCGAGAAGTATTTCCTGCTTCGGATCGGCGGAGCGCAGCCCGGGGACGAGGCCATGGGCGATCTGTTCGCCTCGACGTTCGACGAAGCAGAAGCCGGTAGAAAGATCTCCTGGCAAACGCCGCGCCGGGAAACCCGGGAAAGGGGGCTGGCCTTCCTTAAATATTTCCTGAAGCACATCGCCCCGGGCATCCGGCCGCTGATGGTGGAGAAGGAGTTGACGGCCGAGCTCCCCGGCACCGGCGTAGTTCTGAAAGGGGTCATCGACCTGGTCGAGGAGGACTTCTGCATCACCGACTTCAAGACCACCACCGGCAAATGGCCCGAAAGCAGGGCAACGAACCCCCCGCAGATGGTCATCTACAAATACCTTTTCGACCGCAGCTTCGGCCCGGTCCCCTCCACCCTGAAATATGAGATTCTCTACGGCAAGCACGCCGGCAACATCAGGCACCAGACGCTGCGGATCGCCCCCGATGCCGGCGCTGTGGAAGGACTGCTGGCCATGATCGGGCACGTGGTGGAACGGATCGAGGAAGGCGCCTTTCAGGCCAATGTGACCGGCTACTGCCGCTACTGCGATTTCCGCACCTTGTGCCGCGGAAACGGTGGCGGCTGATCACCCGTCTACTTGACCACGTACACCCAGCCGTGCGTGTCCTGCACTTCACCATACTGGACGGCGGTCAGCGTATCGAAAAACTTCTTGGCCCAGGGGCCGGTCCGGTTGCCGTTGATCACGCTGTCGGTGCCGCGATAGCCGATCTTTCCCACCGGGCTGATGACCGCTGCCGTGCCGGCGCCGAATACTTCGCTCACCTTCCCGGAGGCAATGCCCTCGACGACCTCGTCGATTGAAATCCGCCGTTCCTCGGAAGCGATGCCAAGATCGGGAGCCAGCTCCAGAACCGACTTGCGAGTGATGCCGTGCAGGATGGTCCCGCCCAGCGCCGGGGTGACCAGTTTGCCGTCGATGACGAAGAAGATGTTCATCGCCCCGACCTCCTCGACGTAGCGGTGCTCGCCGGCGTCGAGCCAGAGGACCTGGCTGTATCCCTGCTGCGTCGCCTCGCGCGTGGCCAGCAGGCTGCCAGCATAATTCCCCCCGGTCTTGGCCTCGCCCGTGCCGCCGCTGCCGGCGCGGGAGTAGGTGTCGCTGACCCGCAAGCTGATGGGATCGAATCCCTCCTTGAAATAAGGCCCCACCGGGGACAATATGATAAAAAAGAGGTAGTCGCTGGAAGACTTGATCCCCAATGCCGCTTCGGTGCCGATGACCGTCGGCCGGATGTAGAGGCTGGTCCCTTTCAGGCCGGGTATCCAGCGCTTCTCCTGCTTGAGCAGTTCGCACTCGGCTTGCAAAAAAATGTCCTCGGGAATCTCGGGCATGCACAGTCGCCGCAGGGAACGATTCAGACGCCGGGCATTTTCCAGGGGGCGGAACAAGAGGATTTCTCCGTTGTGTGCTTTATAGGCTTTTTGCCCCTCAAATACTTCCTGGCTGTAGTGGAAGACGTTGGCCGATGGGTCCAGGACCAGCGGCCCGTAAGGCGTGATGCGCGGATTGCCCCAGCCCGTGGCCGGGGCGTATTCCATGGTGAACATGTGGTCGGTGAAATGGCGGCCGAACGGCAGCTTGAGTGGATCCTCAAAAAGGGGTTTCAATTTTCCCTGCGGTACCAACTCGCGGGCTATGTTCATCTAGGAGCCTCCTTTGTGTTTCAGGTTTTCAATCTTAGCGGCTGCGCTTATTTTGTCAAGGGGGGCCGGACGGAGCAAAGGGCGCCCACCCATTCGCTGAAATCGCGCACGTCTCCGTTGGACAGCAGGATGACGGCCTGGCCACAGTCGAAATCGAGCGCGCCCACGAATTCCTTGATCCCTTCATAGCCGGGAAAGACATGGACCTTCTTTCCCTGCGCCTCCAGGTCGGAGCGCAGCGCATCGACCGAGAGCCGCTCCGCCTCCGGTATCTTCTCCTTTTCATAGACGTCCTTGATGACGATCTCGTCGGCCCGGGCCAACGCCTGCGGCAGGCGGTCCTGAAAGAAGTTGCGCCGCAGGCTCCATGATCGCGGTTCAAAAACGGCGATGATCCTGCGACCGGGATAGGCGTCGGGCAAGCCTCCCAGGACGCCGGCGATGGCCGTCGGGTGGTGGGCGAAGTCGCTGAGGAAGACGGTGTTCCCCTTCTCCCCCAGCCGGGTCAGGCGCCGCTCCACGCCGCGAAATGTCGCCAGCGCTTTTTCCACCACTTCCGGCAAGATGCCCAGCTCGTTGGCGAGAAGAATGCCTGCGGCGATGTTCCAGACGTTGTACGGACCGGGCATGGGCGTGGGGAAGCGCCGTTTTTTTTCGTTGACCTGCAAAAAGAAATAGTAGCCGCCGCCG
>JAQUQF010000286.1 GCA_028749105.1 Acidobacteriota bacterium
CTCGACGGTGAAGTCGATGTGCCCCGGGGTGTCGATGAGGTTGATCTGGTGGTCGCGCCAGTAGGTGGTGATGGCGGCCGAGGAGATGGTGATGCCCCGCTCCTGCTCCTGCTTCATGAAGTCCATCACCGCCTGGCCGTCATGGACCTCGCCGGTCTTGTGGATCAGGCCGGTGAAGAACAGGATGCGCTCGCTGGTGGTGGTCTTGCCGGCGTCGATGTGGGCCACGATGCCGATATTGCGGATCTTTTGCATGACGGACAGTTCCATGGTCAATGCTCCTTGTTCATTTCGACCAGGCTGAAAGAGCCGCCTTTCGACAATGTGGCGCTTGTCCGAACGCGATTCCTCAGTGATTCTTGATCAGGGGATAATCCGATGTGTGATACCCGTTCTCAGGAAGCAAATTGCCTAAATCGTAGATGCCATTATACCACAATCCCAACCGCCTGCCAAGGGGGAACGCTGCGCGGGACGAACAGCTTGAAAAGCAGCACGGGTTCGGCTATGATGGCTTCCCATGGCGCGCACGATCTTGTGGTTTGCGTATTTCTGGCTGTTCCAGCTGTGTTCCACGATTGTATTGTTCGTTTATTTCCTGCTCGGTCTCCTGGGGTGGAAACAAAGCCAGGCAAAGCTGCTCCATAGGGTCACCAGGACCTGGGCGCGGCAGATGATTGCCGCTGCCGGAGGCAAGGTCGAAGTCAGCGGGCTGGAGAACCTGCCGGCGCATGGGGGCGTTTTGTTTATTTCCAACCACCAGGGCGCCTTCGACATACCTTTACTAATCGGATACCTCCCGGGGGTGAAGGGCTTCGTCTCCAAGAAGGAGAACTTTCGCCTGCCAATCATCAGCACCTGGATGAAGCTCCTCGGCTGCATCGTCATCGACCGCGGCGACCTGCGGCAGTCGGCCGGGGCCATCGCCCGCGGCATCCGCGATCTCAAGACCGGCCGTTCGCTGGTGATCTTTCCCGAAGGGACGCGCAGCAAATCGGGAAACCTGCAGCGCTTCAAGGAAGGGAGCTTCAAGCTGGCCACGCGCTCGGAAGCGCCGATCGTGCCCCTGACCATCGACGGCTCTTACCGCCTGTTGGAAAGCAACCGCGGGCGCATCAGGCCGGGAGTCATCCGCCTGACCATCCACCGGCCGCTCAGCGCCGCTGAGTATTCCGTGGCCAAGGCCGACCTAGCCGAGCGGGTCCAGGCGATCGTCGGCTCGGCCCTGCCCTAATCGCGGGCCGGATGGTAATGGACGTAGACCCGGCGCACCATTTCGATGCCTTCGGTCAGCAGTTCCTCCACCCGGGTGGCGATGGCATCGCCGCTGTGCACGTCCATGGCGCCGTCGATGCCGATGGTCAGGTTGATCACGAAATAGGGGCCGAAGCGGTGGGCATGGATCTCCTCGATGCTGCGGATCTCCCTGACCTTCTTGAGAATGGAGCGGACCTGGCGGGCCAGGGAGTCGCCGGGGACCGAGTCCATCAGGTCGGCCGTGGACTGGCGCAGGATGCTGATGCCGGTGCGCAGGATGAGCAGCGCCACCAAGGCGCCCGCCAGCGGGTCGACCCAGGGAAAGCCGCGCCTTGCCAGGAAGATGCCCATGCTGGCTGCGGCGGCGGAAAAGACATCGTTGCGATGGTCATAGGCCAGCGCCTTGATGGCCAGGCTGCCCGTTTTGATCCCGACGGCGCGGGAATAGACGGTCAGAACGATCTTGACCGCAACCGTGAACAGGCCCACCCAAAGGGCTCCCAGGGTGGCGCCACTGGCTTCGCCGTTCCCATTCAACTGGTCGAACACGTTGTTGACGGCGGTCCAGAAAATGGCGATCGCCGTGGTGATGACGAAAGAACCAACGGTCAGGGCGGCGATGCTCTCCATCTGCTTGTGGCCGTAGGGGTGCTCGGGGTCGGGCGGCTGGCCGGCCAGCTTCATGAAGATCTTGACCACGATGTAGTAGGCGACGTCGGAGGTCGAGTTGATGCCGTCGGAGAGCAGGGCGGTGCTGTGGCCGACAATGCCCATGGTGGTCTTGCCGGCGGCCAGGAGAATGTTCCAGGCCAGTCCCAGGTTGACGACCATGTCCCCCTTGCGGGCGTACTGGCCGGAATCCGGGGTCTCGGGAGGCAGGAAATCCTTCACGATGGGTTCGACCTTGCTTTTCATGCGCTTTGGTGCGGCCCTCATTCGCCGCCGCGCAGGGCCCGGTAATGGCGGAAGTTCCAGAGCAGTTCCTGGATGACCACCTTGATGATGCCGGTGACCGGGATGCAGAGGAGCAGTCCCATGACCCCGAACATCTCGCCGCCGATGAAGATGGCCATGATGACCAGCAGCGGGTGGATGTGCAGGCTGTGCCCCAGAATGTTGGGCGACACGAGCGTGTCGTCAATGAGGCGGATGAGCAGGAAGGCCGCGATCACGGGCAGGGCGGCGCCGAGAGATCCCTTGGCGATGACATTGAGGATGACCGCCGGGACGGCGCCGACAATGGGGCCGAAGTAGGGTATCATGTTGGCCAGACCGGCGGCGAAGCCGATCAAAAGGAAATAGGGGACGCGCAGGATGGCCAGGGCGATGACGGCCAACGTGCCGATGCACAGCGAAACCAGCACCTGGCCGCGGATGTAGCTGCCCAGTTGGATTTCGATCTTGTGCAGCAGGCTGGCGGTCATCTCGAAGTAGCGGTTGGGCAGCAGGCCGATGAAGGAGCGCTTCAGCTGGCGCCCGTCCTTGAGCAGGAAAAAGGTCATGAAGGGAACCAGCACCACGCCGATGGCCACCGGGATGACGCTGGGCAGGAGCTGGATGCTCTGTTTGATCAAGGAATAGATGAATTTTTCGGCGCGGCCCATGATCTCGGTGGTGATGCTCGGGTTCATCAGCCAGGGCAGGTACTGGTGCAGCAGAGCGCGCAGTTTCTCCATCAGGGTGGCCGGCGTCTCTTTCTGCATTACGGCGGCGATGGCCTTGGATTCGCGGGTGATGGCGGGCATCAGCAGGAACAGTGCCGCCCCCAGCAGCAGGACCAGCAGGGCCACAACCAGGACGGACGCCGGCGTTCGTCCCAGACCGCGTCGCTCGAGCATCATGGCCAGGGGGTTGAGCAGAACGGCGAGGATGAACGACAGGATCAGCGGCGTCAGGACAATCTGGCTGTGGGGGAGAACCCAGGT
>JAQUQF010000287.1 GCA_028749105.1 Acidobacteriota bacterium
GACGAGCATCAGGTTGGCCACGATGGCGACCAGGCCGCTCGCCGGCCCCAGCCCGGCGAAGGAGAGCAGGCCCGCGGCGCAGATGCCCATGCCCAACGAAGCCACCAGCCGCGGCTCCAGGCGGTCGGACAGGCGGCCGGCCAGGGGGGAAAAAAGGGCCATGACCAGCGGCTGGGCGATCAGGACCAGGCCGGCGCCGCGCGGGGTGAAGCCCTTGACATACTGCAGGTAGAGGCTCAGCAGGAAGCCGATGGCAAAGGTGGCGCTGTAGTTGACCAGGGCCGCCAGATTGGAAAAGGCGAAGACAGTGTTGCCGCGAATCAGGCGGGCCTGGAAGATGGGATGGGAGGTCCTCGCTTCCCAGGCGACGAAGATCGGCAGGGCCACAGCCGCCGCCACCAGCATCGCCGCCCCGCGCCTG
This sequence comes from Acidobacteriota bacterium, assembly GCA_028749105.1. Taxonomy (GTDB): domain Bacteria; phylum Acidobacteriota; class Aminicenantia; order UBA2199; family UBA2199; genus UBA2199. The sequence goes on from JAQUQF010000287.1 coordinate 422, forward strand.
CCCGGCAGCCAGGTGAAGCCGAGCATGAAGGCGGTCAGCATCACGCTGTAGCCCAGCGAGCCCGCCCAGTCGAAGGGCTCGCCGCGGCAATCGGCCCATTCCTGCTTCATCTTCAACCGAACGACCGCCAGGACCAGCAGGCCCAGGGGCAGGTTGAGCAGGAACACCCAGCGCCAGCCCAGGGTTTGGGTCAGCAGCCCGCCGATGAAGGGCCCGAGCGACAGGCCGGCATAGGTCGCCCCGACATTGATGCCCAGCACCCAGCCGCGCCGCTGCGGCGGGAAGACCGAGGTCAGGATGGCCACGCCGGTGCCGAAGATCATGGCCCCGCCCATCCCCTGCAGCAGCCGGGCCAGGAGGAAGATCCAGGCAACAGGCGCCAACCCGGCCAGCAACGAGGCGCAGCTGAAGATCGCCGTGCCAGCGGTGAACACCTTCTTGCGGCCGACAATGTCGGCCAGGCGGCCGAAGGGCAGCAGGAAGACGGCGGCGGCCAGCAGGTAGGCGCTGGCCACCCAGCCGAGGGTGACGGCGTTCATGGCGAATTCATCGCCGATGGCCGGCAGGGCGACGTTGATCGCCGAAGCCATCAGCGGCGTCAGCAGCGAACTCAGCGTCGTGACCAGCAGCGTCGTCCGCTGCAATGATTTGTCTTCCATGACCACTTTCCTCGTCGGACCGGTCCAACCTGTCGGACCTGTCTGACAAGAGGGCTATTGCGCTGCCCCCCGCTTCCAGAACTTCTTCAACGACCCCTTGCCCAGGCCGTCGGTAACCACATAAAAAGCGGGGACGACCACCAGGCTGAGGACGGTGGACAGCGTCAGACCGCCGATGATGGCGATGGCCATGGGCATGCGGATTTCCGAGCCGGGCCCGATGCCGAGGGCCGGCGGGATGGCGGCCATCAGGGTGGCGGTGGCGGTCATGATGATCGGCCGCAGGCGGATGGGGCCCGCCTTTTCCATGGCCTCGCGCGCGGGCACCCCCTGGCTGCGGAAGGTATTGGCGTAGTCGACCAGGATGATCGAGTTCTTCTTGACGATGCCCATCAGCAGCAGCAGGCCGATCATGGAGAAGATGTTCAGGCTCTGGTTGGTGCTCCACAGGGCGAAGGCGGCGCCGGCGATCGACAGCGGCAGGATGGTGATGACCGTGACCGGGTGCAAGAAGGAGTTGAACTGCGAGGCCAGGATCATGTAGGCGATGAGGATGCCCAGGAACAGGGCGAAGAGCAGGCTGCTGCTCGACTCGCGAAAGGCGACGCTGGCCCCGCCCAGCACGGCGCGGTAGTTCACCGGCAGGTTGCGGCCCAGGTCCTCCACCGCCTTCAGCGCCTCGTCCTGGGAGTGGCCCGGGGCGACGTTGGCAAAAACGGTGATCGCCCGCTCGCGGTCGCGGCGGGTGATGGCCTGCAGCTCCGGCTGCTCAGCGTAGGAAACCAGCGCCGCCAGCGGCACCAGTTCTCCAGAGCGCGTGCGCACCTGCAGCCGGGTGAGATCCTCGGGCCGCGAGCGCTGCGAGGCCAGCAGCTTGACGCGCACGTCGAGGCGCCGGCCGCCGGTGCTGTACTTGCCGGCGCGCACGCCGCCGACCAGGGCATTGAGTGTGGTGGCCACGTCGTCGACCGACACGCCGATGTCGGAGATGCGGGCGCGGTTGGGGGTGATGCGCAGCTCGGGCATGCCCAGCCGGTAGTCGGTGTCCATGTCGACCACCGTGCCGCTGGCGGTGAGCTTGGTCATCATCTCCTGGCTCAGCGCGATCAGCTTTTCCCAGTCGGGACCGCGCACCGAGAACTCCACCGGGAAGCCGCGCTGGCCCGTGAACCCCGCCTGCGACATGTCCTGGATGACGGCACGCATGCCCGGGACGGCATTCAGCTCCCGGCGCACCACGGCGGCGAACTCGGCCTGCGAGTTCTTGCGCTTTTCCGGCGGCACCAGGCTGACGAAGATGTTGCCCTGGCTCACGCCGCCGCCCCAGCCGCCGACCGTGCCGAACCAGCGCTCGACCTCGGGCTTGGAGCTGACGATGGCCTCGGCCTTCTTGATCAGTCGGTCGGTCTCCTGCAGGGTGGAGCCGATGGCCGTCTGCAGGCGGATGTTGACCAGGCTCTGGTCCTGCGAGGGGACGAACTCGCTGGGCAGGATCATGAAGATCCCCAGCGAGGCCAGGAAAAGGACCAGGGCGCCCAGCAGGATCAGCTTGGGGCGCTTCAGGCTCTTCTTCAGCACCCGCGCATAGAGCCTTTCCAGCCAGCGGAAGCTCCGGTCCACGAAGAGCCCCACGCGGTTGCGCCCCGCGCGCGAGGTGACCAGGAACTGCGAGCAGCGGGCCGGTGCCAGGGTGACCGCCTCGACGTAGGAGAGGAGGACGGCCAGGCACAGGGTGACGCCGAACTGCAGGAAGAAGCGGCCGATGACGCCGGAGACGAAGACCACGGGGAGAAAAATGGCGACCACGGCCAGGGTGGCGGCCAGCGCGGCGAAGGCGATCTCGCTGGTCCCTTCCAGGGCGGCCCGGACCAGCCCCTTGCCGCCCTCGGCGTGGCGGTAGATGTTCTCCATGACCATGATGGCGTCGTCGACGACGATGCCCACGGCCAGGGCCATGGCCAGCAGGGTGAAGGTGTTGAAGGTGAAGCCCAGGAAATAGATGATGGCCACCGTGCCCAGCAGCGACATGGGGATGGCCAGGATGACGTTGAGCGTGGAGGAGAGCGAGCCCAGGAACAGCCAGCAGACCAGGGCGGTGAG
>JAQUQF010000029.1 GCA_028749105.1 Acidobacteriota bacterium
CTCGAGGATGGGAAGACCGTGGCCATCGTCGGCGCCCTGACCGACATTTCGGAGCGAAAAAGTGCGGAGGAAGTCCAGGCCGCGGCCTTGAAGGAAAAGGGGGCGCTGCTGCGCGAGTTCCAGCATCGGGTGAAAAACAGCCTGGCCATCATCACGGGGATCACCGAACTTGAAGCGAATCATTCCGCCGATCCGGCGGTGCGCAAGGCGTTGGCAGCGCTCGGCGGCCGCATTCACACATTATCCGAGCTCTACACGCTGCTGTATAATTCGGAGCAGACCAGTCAGGTTTCGCTGGATCGCTACTTCGAGTTGATCAGCGAATTCGAGATGGGAGCTCACCTGGCCGGAGGCGGAAGAATCGTCCTGAAGCGGCGCCTGGCGCCGCTGGTCACGGACGCCAAGCGCGCATCGACCCTCGGCCTGATCCTGAACGAGCTTCTGACGAACGCGCTGAAATACGCGTTCCCCGGCGGCCGCTCGGGCATCATCACTGTGTCGTTGGCGGATGAAGGCGGCGACATGGTGCTTGAGGTCGAGGACGACGGCGTGGGGCTTCCCGCCGGGTTCGAATTGCTGAGCGCGCAAGGATTGGGCCTACAGCTGGTGATGATGCTTGCGAGCCAGCTGGGTGGATCGGTGACGTTTCGGAGTGGGAAAGGAACCGTGTTCACCGTCCGCGTGAAAAATTTGCAGACCTGAGCAGCCCCCGGCCCAAAAGTTGGAGAGAGATTCCAGTGTTCCCGCTGCCTTTCATGAGCGGTCATCCCCGGTGCTGCCGGCTTGCCTGCGGCAAGGCCTTGTTCAGATGGCGGCGGAGAAGCCGAACCATATCTCCGCGTCCTCGTTGATCTCGTCCAGCAGAGGGATCGTCACGTTGAGCGACGGGGTCAGCGTCAGCTTGCCCAGCGTCAGCGGCACCCTGGCGTAAAGGTTGATGTCGGAAAATCCTGTCTTGTCGATATACTGCCGGCTGTTGAAGCCGATGAGCCCGCCCATTTCCAGGCTCGTTTTTTCATTCAATTTCAGCTCGCGGCTGCCACCGAGAGTAATATAGAGGCCGCTGCCCAGGTTGAGGTCGTAATAGACGGAAAGCGAAGGCGACAGCGGCAGGTCGGTGCGCGCGATGGTGGCGAACACTTCCTGGGAAGTGCTGTCCTTGAAGGTGAAATTCTCCGCCGACCAGTAGCCGTAATGGGTGAATCCGGCGGTCAGTTGCCACCCCTCCGGCATGGTGAAGTCATAGGAAACCGTGACGTCGATCTCGTCGGAGGATTTGAATTCGCTGCGCTGCGCCAGGGCAAAACTGCCCCAGAGGTTCAGCGAAAAGCCGCTCTCCCCGAGATCGAAGGTGAGCGAAGGCTGGACGGCCGCATGGTTGTCGGGAAGCAGGTCGAAGCCGCGCCAGATGTAGCGGCTGACCAGGTCAACCTGCGCGGAGACCACGCCATAGATGGGCGGCGTCGCGATCGCAAAACAGATCAGCACGGATGGAACGATTCTGTTCATGGATCCTCGGGGCCGCGTCCGAGCGAATCGGTACTAGCCATTATCAGATCATATCATGAAAGGGAAGTGCGATATAGAACATCTCTGCGAGGCGGCCGTCAATGTCATTCGCAGCCATCAGGTTTTCAGGTGGCAACCAAATGCGGTTTTCACTTTGAGTGTAATTATTCCCTCTTTTTGCTACAATCCATGCATGCATATCATGAGGTGGATGGCGAGGATCGTCTGGCTGTTGGCGGCCCTGGCTGCTCCGGTGCGGGCCGAGGCCGACGCACGGCCGGTCTCGACCTATTTTGTACTGGACAACGGGCTGCAGGTGCTGATGCAGGAAAGGCACGGCCTGGGGCTGACGGCCATGACCCTGGCCATCGACCTCGGCACCAAGGATGAAACCGACGATACCAGCGGCTACGCCCACCTTCTCGAGCACATGCTTCTTTTCGGCGCCGGTGCGGCAGGCGACAGCGATGCGCGCCTGGCGGAGCTGCGCGGCCACGGGGTCGAGACCAACGCCCACACCGACCACGACCTGATGACGTTCGAGGTCTCCTGCCCGGCCGCCGAAGGGGGCTGGGCCCTGGAGCAGATGCGGCAGACGGTTTTTTCCGGACGCCTCGATCCGGGCCGGCTGGAGGACGAGAAACGCACCATCGGCGAGGAGATCCTGCAGTTGCGCGATGACCCCGACCATCTGGGACGGATGCTGCTCATGGAACAGCTGTTTGCCGGCCATCCGTATGGACGACCGGTTTTTGGCGACGGCAGCTCCATCCGCGCCGCCACGGTCGCGGGGCTGCAGGCCTTCTGCGCCCCGCGCCTTGTCCCCGACCGCTGCGCCCTGGCCATCTTCGGCGATTTCACCCTGGCCGAAATGGAAAAGGATGTGCGCCGCGCCTGGGGGACGCTCTCCAGGGGGACGGTGCCGGCGTCGGATGTGCCCGCGGCGGGACGCCTGGAAAAGAACATTGAGCGGCGCATCGAACTCGACCTCCAGGAGAGCCACCTGTTCATCGGCTGGCTGGCCCCCGCCTTCAACGACGAGCTGCGCCTTTCGTTCAGCCTGCTGACCCACCTGCTGGGCCGCGGCTTGAACCCGATCATGAACAGCGTCCTGCGCGGCAACCGGCAGCTGGTCGACCGCGTCAGCATGGGCTATGTCGCCATGCGCAGCGGCGGCATGGCCGTGCTGCACCTGACGCTGGCCGAAAAGAACCTGCGCAGCGCCAAAAGCGAAGTGGCCGCTTTCCTGAGCAATATCGGCTCTTTCCATTTCAGCCGTGAAGACGTGCCGCTCCAGTACCGCCAGGGCATGCTGGATTACCTGGAGAGCGCCAAGAACCAGATGGAGTACAACGACGGAAATTTCCGCGAATCGATTCTCAACCTCAGCGCAGGCAGCGCCCGCTTCCTGCTGCAAAACCGCAGCGCCATTGATGGCTCCTATATAGAGAGCGTGGACAAGGTGAACTCCGGCGACCTGCGCCGCGCGGCCGGAAAATTCCTTAGCGGCAAGAAATGGGCGGTGCTGGCCATCACGTCGGCCGGGAAGAAGAGATGATCCGGCGCGGTTTTCTCCTCCTCGCCCTGCTGCTGGCCTCTCTGCCGGCCGCTGCCGCTGCCGGGCCGGGGACAGGCTGGGCCCTGGGCGCCGAGCCAGTGGCCTTCACCCTGGACAACGGCCTGTCCGTGGTCTTGCAGCGGGACGAGGCCGCCCCCATCACGGTCGTGCAGCTGCTGGTGCGCTGCGGCGACCGGGATGACCCCCCCGGCATGCCGGGGCTGGCCTTCCTGACCGCCCGCCTGTGTCTGGAGATCACCGAATCGTCCACGCTGCAGCGGCTAATGGACATGGGCTCGGCGTTCGCCCTCGATGTCGGCGGTGGCCATTCGCTTTTCACCGTCCGTTCGCTGAGCCGCCACCTGGAGCCCACCCTGGCCGTATTGGCCGCCATGCTGGGCGAGCCGCTTATTTCCGATCTGCGCGTCGACGGCATCAAGGAGCTGATGCGCTTCATGCAGGACATGGAGTCCGACGACCCGATGCAATTCATGCGCAAAACGGCGGCCGCCGCCTTCTTCAGCCCGCCGGCCTACGGGGCGGCGCGCTACGGCGACGCGGGGTCGCTGGAGCGCATCGGCCGCAAGGACATCCAGTCGTTCTTCCGCCTGCGCTATGTGGCCGGGAACATGATCGCCGTGGTCATCAGCGACCTCCCCGAGGAGAAGGTCCGGCCGCTGCTCGCCCGCCAGCTGGGCCGCCTTGCCGCGGGCCCGCTGGCGGAGTCGCGGCCGGCAATGCCGCGCCGCCCGGAGCAGCCGGAAAGGACCGTCGAGCGTCGGACGTCGCAGGCCCTCGTCTCCTTCACCATGCCGCTGCCGGAATTGACGCGGAGCAGCTACGTCCGCGCTTCCCTGCTGGAGAGCTGGCTGGGCAACGGCATCGGCAGCCGGCTGTGGCCTCTGCGCAGCCGCGGCGGATTGGCCTATGGGCTGGGCGCCGAGGTGCAGCCGAATCGGGAAGCGATGCTGCTGAACGTCTACATGAAGACCGGGGCCGGGCGCGCCGGCGAAGCGCGGACGAAGCTGGCCCTGCTCCTGAAAACGGCCGGTGCGGAAGGCATCGGCTCCTCCGAGCTGGCCGCCGCCAAAGCGTATGCCAAGTCGGTGTTCCTGCGCCAGAACGAGGCGCGCGAGCCGCGGGCCGCGACCATGGCCTTCATGGAGGGGAGCGGGCTTTCCTGGCGCCTGGCCGGGGAGTTCGCCGGGCTTCTGGAGGGGGTCGGCCTCGAAGAGTTCAACGCCTTTCTGAAAGCGGCGCTGGCACCGGAGCGCTGGTTCTCCCTGCAAGTCGGGCCGCCGGCCGGCGAGTGACGCTGACCGGGCCTTGCATAATTCGGGGAAAAATAGTATAAAGAAAGATGGCAATAAAATTATTTTCCCACGGCGCCTGCCGCGAAGTAACCGGGTCCAAGCATTTCCTCGATATCGACGGCCGCTTGCTGCAAATCGATTGCGGCATGTTCCAGGGCCGGCGTGACGAGTCCTACCACAAGAACAAGGAAATGCCTTTTGACGCCAGGGAAGTGCAGGCGCTCATTTTGACCCACGCCCATTTCGACCATTCGGGCGCCCTGCCGATCCTGGTCAAGAACGGTTTCCAGGGCAATATCTACGCCACTTCGGCCACGCGCGACATCGCCCAGATCATCCTGCTGGACAGCGCCCACATCCAGCAGAAGGACTTCGAGATCATCAAGGAAAAAGCGGCCAAGTACCCGGAGAGAAAGCTGATCGCATACGAGCCGCTCTACAACGCCGAGGAGGCCGTCCAGCCCCTGCGTCATTTCGTCACCGTCGACTACCAGCGGAAATTCCATCCCCTGGAAGACGTGACGGCCGAGTTCTTTGACGCCGGTCACATCCTGGGCGCGGGCACCATGCACCTGACCCTGCCGGGCGGCCTGAACGTCGGTTTCAGCGGCGACCTCGGCCGCAACGGCCTGCCGATCATCCGCGACCCCGAGATCATGCCCCCCATGGATTACCTGGTCCTGGAGTCGACCTATGGCAACCGCCTGCACAAGTCGATCGGCATGGCTGGCGAGGAACTGGCCGAGCTCATCCACAAGGCCCAGGCGCGGCGCAGCAAGATCATTATTCCCGCCTTCACCATCGAGCGCACCCAGGAGCTGATCTATATCATCCACACCCTGCAGCTGGAGGGCAAGGTGCCCAGGCTGCCCATCTTCATCGACTCGCCCATGGCGGTCAACGCAACGGCCATTTTCAAGATCCACCCCGAATGCTTCGACGAAGAGACCATCCGCCGCTTCATTAGCGTCAATGTCGACCCCTTCGGCTTCGAGAACATCCGTTACGTCGTCTCCACGGCTGAGTCCAAGGAGATCAACGCCGTCCAGGGCCCGGCCATCATCATCGCTGCCAGCGGCATGGCCGAGTCGGGGCGCATCCTGCACCACCTGATCCAGCATATCGAGAACCCGGACAATATCATCGCCATCGTCGGCTTCATGGCCGAAAACACCCTGGGCCGCCGCCTGGCCGAACGGGCCAAAGAAGTCAGGATTTTCGGCAAGTCTTACCAGGTGAAGGCCGAGATCGCCACCCTGAATGCCTTTTCCGCCCATGCCGATTATGCCGAGACCATCGATTGGCTGAAGCACCACGACCTGCAGCGCCTGAAGAAGGTTTTCCTGGTGCACGGCGAGGCTGCGGCGCTGGAGAACCTGCAGCGCGAGCTGTTGGGCATCGGCATCCCCCAGGTGGAGATCGTCGAATACGGCGCCGTCCACGAGCTGAACTGAGGCCCGCGAACCAGTCCATGGAAACCGTGAACTTGGAAGGGATCCCCTGCCAGGTGGTGCGCCGCAACGGCCGTCGCGTGCGCATCGCCTTCCGCCAGGGCCGCCTGCGCGTGGTCCTGCCCCGCCACCTCGACCCGCTGCCGGTCATCGACCGCCACCGGCAATGGATCCTGGAGAAGCACGAATGGTTCCGGCAACAGCGCCTCCTGGCCGAGGAACTGGAGCTCATTAGCCGCTCCAACGAGGAATTCCTGGACATGGTGCGTGACTTGAGCGGCAAGTATGCCGGGGTTCTGGCAGCGAAGCCCTCGGGGATAGGTTTCCGGCGCATGAAAAGCAAGTGGGGGAGCTGCGGCGCGCAAGGGAAGATCAACCTGAACACCTGGCTGCAGGTGCTGCCCGGCGAGCTGGTCGCCTTCATCATCTTTCATGAAATGGCCCACCTCAGGGTGCGCAACCACGGCCCCGAGTTCAAGGCCCTTATCCGCTCCGAGTTCCCCCACCACCGCGACCTGGACAGGCAGCTCAAGCTCTACAGCCTGAAGATCCTATAAACCCGCGTCAACTTGACAATATCGGGCCGAGACCGTATACTTTTGGCCGATGGCCAAGGATAAAAGAGGGAACTCCGAAGAGAAGGGACTATCGCTTAAAAACGAGATTTTCGCCATCTTTTTCCTGTTTTTCTCCTTTTTCCTGATCTTCAGCCTGGCCAGCTACACCCCGCTCGATCCCAGCTTCTTCCATTCGGCGCCGGCGCGCGTGGTCACCAATTTCGGCGGCCGCCTGGGTTCGGAGCTCTCGGCGCTGCTGTTCAATCTTTTCGGCTTCGCCTCCCTCCTCTTCATCCTGATCTTCTTCTTCCTGACCGCCTACTTTCTTTTCGATCGCCGCGTCAACCGGGCGGTGAGCAAGGGGGTCGGCGTTGTCATTTTGCTGCTCTCGCTGGCCGCACTCATGGCCAACCTCAAGCCCCAGGCCGCGATCGCCGGCCAAAATGTGGCCTCGGGCGGCATGGTCGGCCTCATGCTGAACAACCTGGTCAGTTCCCAGATCAAGGGTGCGTTTGCCGCCCTGCTTTTCCTTTCGCTGCTGGGCGTCTCGCTGGTGCTGATCGCCAAGATATCGATCAAGAACATCGTCGTCTTCTTATGGGGGCTGCTGGCCAGGGGGGCCGCCCTGCTGGGTGCTTTCTTCCGCAAGCGCCTGGAGAGCATGCGCCGCAACCGCGACCGCAAAAAAGTTCAGGAGAAATACGAGGCCGGCCAGGGCAACTTCGTGTTCCAGGGCAGACAGCCGCTCAAGGAAAAAGAGAGGGAGCCCTCGCCGCGCACCGAAAAGAGGGTTGCCATCAAGAAGCCGAGCAAGATGCCCGAGGATAGCGGCATCTTCCCCGAGATGGAACAGGAATTCCTGCCCGACGCCCAGTACAAGCCCCCGCCCCTGACCTACCTGGACGCCCCGACCGAGAAGAGCCAGATCGATATTGATGAACTGGAGAACAAGAAGCTGGAGCTGTCGCAGCGCCTGCAGGAGTTCAAGATTAATGGCGAGATCATCGAGTATACGCCCGGGCCGGTGATTACCACATTCGAATTTGTCCCCGACATCGGCGTCAAGGTCAAGGACGTGGCGAACCTGACCGAGGACCTGGCCCTGGTGGTCAAAGCGCAGTACGTGCGCATCGAGCGCATCCTGGGCAAGAAGGCCATCGGCATCGAGATCCCCAACCTCAAGCGCGAGACCATCCACCTGCGGGAATTGCTGGAGTCGCCCCAGTACAGGCAGTCGGCGTCGCCGCTCACGCTGGCCCTGGGCAAGACGGCCACCGGCGACATCTTCATCTCCGACCTGAAGGAGATGCCGCACCTGCTGATCGCCGGCACCACCGGCAGCGGCAAGAGCGTGACCATCCATTCCATCATCCTCAGCATCCTCTACAAGTCCTCGCCCAAGACCGTGAAGTTCATCATGATCGACCCCAAGCGCATCGAGCTGGCCATCTACAACACCCTGCCGCACATGCTTACGCCGGTGGTGGTCAACCCCAAGCTGGCCAAGAATGCCCTGGACTGGGCCGTTTTTGAAATGGAGAACCGCTACAAGAAGCTGGCCACCCTGCAGGTGCGCAACATCGAGCAGTACAACAAGAAACTCGAGATGCTGATGCAGACCGAGGATGACGACCTGGAGCAGCTCGAGGACAAGGATCCCATCCCCTACATCGTGATCATCATCGATGAGCTGGCCGACCTGATGATGGCCTCGGCCCGCGAGATCGAGGATGACATCATGCGCCTGGCGCAGAAAGCCCGGGCCATCGGCATCCACCTCATCCTGGCCACCCAGCGCCCCTCCATCGACGTCATCACCGGCAACATCAAGAACAACTTCGCTTCGCGCATCGCCCTGGCCGTCCCTTCCAAGTACGATTCGCGCACCATTATCGACCAGATCGGCGCCGAAAAGCTCTTGGGCAATGGCGACATGCTGTTCCTGCCCCCCAAGACCGCTTCGCTGATCCGCCTGCACTCGGCCTACGTGTCGGAGCCCGAGACCGTGCGCGTGGCCAACTACCTGTCCAAGCAGGCCAAGCCCGAGTTCAACACCCAGATCATCAAGCACGCCGCCTCCCAGAAGGAGGAGCAGGAAGAAGAGCAGGAGCTGGACGAGCTTTTCTTCGAGGCCGCCGAGACCATCATTTCGACCGGCCAGGCGTCGACTTCCTACCTGCAGAGAAAATTGAGCGTGGGATTCGCCCGCGCCGGCCGCCTCATCGACCAGTTGCAGGAGAAAGGAGTCATTTCGCCCGCCAACAGCAAGAATCAGCGGGAGATCCTCATGACCCTGGAAGACCTGAACGCCCTGCGCAAGGAATAGCCGCCGGCGGCCAGCCAAAAAGTATTAAATGTTTTTCCCCTGCGGGGAGTATACTATGCGGCGGCAGGAGACGCATGACTGAAACGGAACTGATCCGCAGCGCCCAGCTTGGTGATCGCGACGCCTTTGCCGGGCTCGTTTCCGGCCATGAGAAGAAGCTCCTGGCGCTCTGCTGGAACATGATGGGGGACCGCGACGAAGCCCGCGATGCCGCCCAGGAAGCCCTGCTGCAGGCCTTCGAGAATTTCTCGCGCTTCGATGCCGGGCGCAGCTTCGTCAAGTGGCTGCTGGGCATCGGCGCCAAGCGCTGCCTGGACCGCTTGCGCCGGCGGCGGACGTTCCTGAGATATTTCCAGGAGTATGCCCGGGAGCGTGGCAGGCCGACGGCTGCGCCTGCAATGGACGGCCCGGGCGACGGGCGCGCCGGACAACTGCTGCAGAAGTTGTCCCCCCGGGAGCGCGCGGTGGTTTCCCTGGCGGTATTCGAGGACTGCAGCGCCCGCGAGATCGCGGCGGCGCTGGGCTGCTCCGAGAATACGGCGCGCGTCCACCTGTTCAATGCCCGCGTGAAGCTGAAAAGGGAGGTGACGGATGGCGTGTAGATGGATCCGTTTTGCATACCGGGTCGTGCCCCTGCCGGCCTGGAGGGTTTTCCTGCTCGACCGGCACATCGACCGCTGTCCCCGCTGCCGGGGCGAGGCCCTCGATGATGAGGCCATCCGCTCTCTGGGGGTCACTCCGGCCGGCCTGGGCAACGAGCCGCCGCTCTCTCCATTCGCCTGCGATTCCCGGCCGGTTCGGAAGAACGCCTTGGCTCCCGCCTGGCGCTATGCCTTCGGGTTTTTTCTGGCCGCAGTCATCTTCGGAGGAGCGTTCGCCGTCTGGCGCATCATTCCAACCGCAACCCTCCCGCAGGGGATCGTCACCGTCTCGGAGGCGGAGGATGATGGCAATGTATTTGCCGTCCTCGATGCGCGCATCGGCGATGAGCCCGCCCGGCCGGTCATTTTCAAGCCCGGGCAGCCGGGGTTGACGATCGTCTGGTTTGAAAAAAAAGTCAATTGATCTCAGGAGGTCTTTCATGAAAAAATCAGCTTTTATCCTTGTGGTACTGACACTGTTTTTTTGGCTCCCGGCCCGGGCGGATATAACCTTGAACATCAAGCTTAACTTTTTTGGTTCCCCGGGAACCGGACAGGGAGGATCCAGCGTCACTACTTCGTTTTATTTCAAATCAATGGTGCAGCGCAACCTGCAGGTCGCATTTTCCACCGAAGCGCTGAGGACGGAGCTGCAAAGGACCTTCAATGCGCCCAAGGTCTCATTGATGGCCGAGGGTGACTTGGTCTGGAAGTCGGGCAGCGAGCCCTCGGTCACCCAGATCGTGCAGATCAACGGGCGGGACCTCGCCCTGGTCCTGACCCCCCTGCCCAAACTGGGAGCGGTGAACTTCAAGGTTGGTGTGGTGGAAGAAAACAACAAGAAGAACATTAAAACAATCCTGCTTGACACCGAGATCGTCCTTCCCGATGGCGAGGTAGCCGTGCTGGGCTTTCGCGATGCCCAGGAAAACAGCTATTTCATCGCCTTTTGCGTGCAGGGGCGTGATGAAAAACTCAGCAAGGGCGTCATGCGAATCCCGTCCTCGCAGAGGCCGGAGAAGATCAAGGATGCCAAGCCGGTCTATCCGGCAGACGCATTGAAGAACAAGGTCCAGGGGGTGGTTATTTTGAAGGTCGAAACAACCGCCCAGGGCGGAGTGCATTTGATTGAAGTGATCTCGGGGCACCCTTTGTTTAATGATGCCGCAATGGCGGCGGCCAGGCAATGGGTATTTAAACCATATATCGTAAACGGCGAGGCCAAGCCTGTGTGTTTCACGGTCCCGGTCCAATTTCTTCTGGATGAGGGGAACGATAAAGACAGAGAGCCGAATGCCATTGCCCGCCTTCAGGCTGGCGATAAGCGGCCTCACAAGGTAAAGCACGTCAATCCCGTTTTCCCGCCCGAAGCGAAGGAAAAAAAGATCGCTGGGGTCGTAATCATAGAAGCCACGATTAACGAGCAGGGAAAAGTGAGGATGATTCGCGTGATGTCATCCCCCGATCCGCTTTTGAGCGATGCCGCCTTAAAAGCTGTCCGGCAGTGGGAATATGAGCCATATATCATAAAGGGCCAGGCCAAGCCGGTGGTCTTTACGGCCACGGTGACATTTCACTTGAATTCAGATGAATCCAGCCCGCCTCCGGTCCCCCTCGCGGATTCTCAGCGGCCGCGCAAGGTAAAGGATGTCAAACCGGTCTATCCCGAAGCGGCGGTGCTGGAAAAGGTCGAGGGGGTCGTGGTCCTGGAGGTCACGACCGACGAACAGGGGAAGGTGAATGCGGCCCGCATCGTCAGTTATTCGCCTCCCATTCTGAATCAGGCGGCCCTGGACGCCGTCAGGCAATGGCGGTATGAGCCCTTTGTCAAGGACAAAAAAGCCAAGCCGGTGACCTTCACGGTCACGGTAACTTTTTCCATGGATCAGGAAAGGCGTGAAGCAATTCCCCCAAGGTAGCCCAGTAATCCTGCCGGGACGGCTTTGATCTTCGGCTGATTTTTTCCTTTCCGGAGCGGTTGCCCGGGGCTATCTCAGGAATTTGACCTGGAAGATGAAGCTCTGCAGCGAGATGCGTGCCGATTCTTCGCCGCTGGTCTTGGACTCGTAGTCGAGGCGGTAGATCAGGTCGAGCACATCCTGGATCTTGCGGTCGGAAAAGTTCTTGACCAGGGCGATGAACTTGTTCAGGATGAACGCCGGCTGTTGCAGCACCTTGCCGATGTCGGCGGTCGAGAAGCGGTGCTTCATCAGGAACTTGGCCGTGTAGATCTTGTGGTAGTAGGAGATCAGGGTGCCGATGATGAAGCTCGGTT